>JAEWEJ010000101.1 GCA_023389455.1 Actinomycetes bacterium
GTCCGGGCGGGCGCGGCGGCGGGCGCGGCCACCGGGTGCCACGGCACCCGCAGCCGCACGCCCGGGCACCCGTCCGGCGTGGGCGGGATCTGGATGTCGAACCGCAGCTCGGTGGGGTCCGCGCCGCGCGGCGGGGGCGGCGGCGCGGTCCTCGTGCCCGTCGGCATGCCGCGCAGCGGGATCATCTCGCGGACCTGCGCCACGGCCTGCGCACGCTGGTCGGGGGGCAGCTCGGGGTCGAGCTGCGCGATCATGTGCCGGCGCATCCGCCGGCGGTGCGCGGGCCCGACGGGCAGCTCCCACAGGAGCGCGCCGAGCGTGACCAGGACGATCAGGACGATCAGGAGGTCGGGCACACCGTGTGGTCGGCACGTTGCGCGCCGGACTTCAGTGTCCGGCGCACCGGCATGCAGCGCCGGTCGCACCCGCCGCCCGCCCTGGACGTCGCGTCAGACGAGGACCTGCGTGAGCGGCATCGTCGAGTCGACCGGCAGGTCCAGAGGCGACGGCGGCATCCCGCGGCGCACCACGGCAGAGCCGAGCGCCGCGATCATCGCGCCGTTGTCGGTGCAGTACCGGATGGGCGGGATCCGCAGGTCGATGCCGGCCTCGGCGCAGCGTGCCGCCGCCATGTCGCGCAACTGGGAGTTCGCGGAGAACCCGCCGCCCACGACGAGCGTCGAGACGCCCTCGCGCCGGCAGGCGGCGATGGTCTTGGCGGTGAGCACGTCGGCCACCGCCGCGGCGAAGGACGCGGCGACGTCGGGGAGCGGGATCTCCTCCCCCGCGTCGCGGCGCGCCTCGACCCACCGCGCGACGGCCGTCTTCAGGCCGGAGAACGAGAAGTCGGTGGCGTGCTTCGCCTGGTCCTTGGCGGCGGTCAGGCCGCGCGGGAAGCGGATGGCCGTCGGATCGCCCTCGCGCGCGAGGCGGTCGATGTGCGGGCCGCCGGGGTACGGCAGGCCCAGCAGGCGGCCGACCTTGTCGAACGCCTCGCCGGCCGCGTCGTCGAGCGTCGAACCGAGCTCGGTGACGTTCACGGTGTCGTCGATCATCAGCAGCGAGGAGTGCCCGCCGGACACGACCAGGGCCATCACGCGCTCGGGGAACGCCCCGTCGACGAGCTCGTCGACCACGGCGTGCCCGATCACGTGGTTCACGCCGTACAGCGGCTTGCCGAGCCCGACCGCGAGCGCCTTGGCGGCCGCGGCCCCGATGGTCAGCGGGCCGACCAGCCCGGGGCCGGCGGTCACCGCGATCGCGTCGACCTCGTCGAGCGTGACCTGCGCCGTGGCGAGCGCGCGCTCGAGGGTCGGCACCATCGCCTCGAGGTGGGCGCGGGCGGCGATCTCCGGGATGATCCCGCCGAACCGTGCGTGCTCGTCGACCGAGCTGGCGACCGAGTCGACGAGCAGGTCGTACCCGCGCACGAGCCCGACGCCCGTCTCGTCGCAGGAGGTCTCGATCCCGAGGACGAGGGGTGCAGTCACGACGTCCAGGATAGGCGCCCCGGCGACGTGACCGACCTCACCGTTGCCTCAGGGTATCGATGCGTATGCATGGACCGTTGAGCGCACCGTGACCACCAGCGACGTGCTCCCCGACCCGACCGCCCGCGCCTGTGCCCTGGACGCGTCGAGCGTCGACCGGCTGTTCGTCGGCGCCCGCACCGTCGGACGGTTCGTCGACGAGCCGGTCCCCGACGACCTGCTGCACGACGTGTACGACGCCGTGCGCTGGGGCCCCACGGCCAACAACTCCACGCCGCTGCGGCTGCTCGTGGTGCGCACCGCCTCGGCCCGCGAGCGCCTCGCCGCGCACATGGCCGACCTCAACCGCGAGCGCGTCCTGGCCGCGCCGGTCACCCTGGTCGTCGCCGCGGACACCGACTTCCACGTGCACCTGCCCACGCTCGCCCCGCACGCCCCGACGGCCGGCGAGCGCCTCGCCGGGGTCCCCGACGTGCGTGAGCGCATGGCCCGGGACAACGCCTGGCTGCAGACCGGCTACCTCGTCGTCGGCCTGCGTGCGGCCGGCCTGGGCGTCGGCCCGATGACGGGCATGGACGCCGGCGCGATCGACGCCGACCTGTTCGCCGGCACGCCCTGGCGCACGCTGTCCGTGCTCAACGTCGGGTGGCCCGACGGCACGGGCACGGAGCGCCCCCGGGCGCCGCGCCTGGCGTGGGACGAGGTCGCCCGCACCGTGTGACGAGGCCGGTCGTCGCCTAGTCCGTCGCGACCGGCCGCGCGGGGTCGTTCGACCACTGCGACCAGGAGCCGGGGTACAGCGCGGCGTCGACGCCGAGCGAGGCCAGAGCCGCGACCTCGTGGGCCGCGGTGACCCCGGAGCCGCAGTACACCGCGACGCGCGGGGCCCGTGCGTCGCCCGGCGTGCCGCTGCCACCGGGCACAGGCAGCCCGAGCGCCGCGAACCGCTCGGCCAGCGCGGTGGCGGGCAGGAAGCACCCGTCGGACGTGAGGTTGTCGGTGGTCGGCGCGCTCACGGCACCCGGCACGTGGCCCGCGCGCGGGTCCACCGGCTCGACGCGCCCCGCGTACCGCTCGGCGGCGCGGGCGTCGAGCAGCAGGCCGTCCGCCGCGACCGCGGCCGCGCCGTCGGCGTCGACGGTCGGCAGGGAGCCCGGCACGAGGACGACGTCCCCCGGCTCCGCGGTCACCTCCCCGGCCTCCAGGCCGTAGCCCGCGGCGGTCCACGCGGGCAGCCCGCCGTCGAGGACGCGCACGTCCCGGACGCCCGCCCACCGCAGCAGCCACCACGCACGGGCGGCCGAGGTGCCCCCGGCGTCGTCGAGCACGACCACCGCGGCCCCCTCGCGCACGCCCCAGCGCCGCGCCGCACGCTCGAGGTCGGCCACGTCGGGCAGGGGGTGACGGCCGACCTGCGGGGACGGCGGTCCGGCGAGCTCGGTGTCGAGGTCGACGTACACCGCACCCGGCAGGTGCCCGGCGAGGTACCGCTCGTGACCGTCCGTGCGACCCAAAGCCCACCGCACGTCGAGCAGGACCGGCGGCTCGTCGTCCGCCAGCAGCCGCGCCAGCTCGTCCGCGTCGACGAGGACCTGCCGGCGCGCCGTGTCCGCGCTCATCGCCCCTCCTCCTGCGTCCCCGCCCGGGGCAGCAGCAGCTGCATGGTCCACGCGTCGACGTTCTCCGGCTGGTAGTAGCCGCGACGGCGGCCGAGCTGCGCGAAGCCCAGGCTCTCGTAGAGGTGGATCGCCGGGGCGTTGTCGACCCGCACCTCCAGCAGCACGGACTCCGCACGCAGCTCGCGTGCCCGGTCCAGCAACGTGACCAGCATGCGCCGGGCGATGCCGCGGCCCTGGTAGCCCGGGTCGGTGGCGACCGTCATGATCTGCACGTCGCGACCGTCGAACCACATGCCGGCGTACCCGACGAGCGAGCCGCCCGCCAGCTCCGCCCCCACGTAGGTGCGCCCGGGCCCCACGAGCTCGTCCGCGAGCATCTGCCGCGACCACGCGCTGACGCCGAACAGCGTGCGCTCCATGCGGTCGAGGGCGGACAGGTCGGCGGCGACCAGCGGCCGGACCAGCACGTCGACGGATGCGCTCACGCGAGGACCCGCTTGGCCCCCGTCGGGGGGACGGCGTCGGGACGGCGCAGGTACAGCGGGTCGGCGGGCAGCTCCTCACCGGCCGCGAGGCGACGCTGCGCGATCCACACGAGGAGCGCGGGGTTCGGGTGGCGCAGCGTCGGGTAGCGCAGGTCCAGGCGCGGGTCGGGGGCGCCGAACACCTCGGGGTACAGGTCGCGCCCCGCACCCAGCACGACGTCGTCGGGCGTCCGCGGGACATCCGCCGGCGCGGCGACGTCGGGGCCCGCGACGGGCACCGCGGTACGGTCGCGCACCTCGTACCGCGCCCAGTAGACCTCGCGGCGACGCGCGTCCGTCACGACGAGCAGCGGCGTGCCGTCCGGGAGGTCGGCGGACCACCGGGCCGCGGCCTCGGCCAGGGCGTCCAGGCTCGGCACCCCGTGGACGGGCACCCCGAGCGCCAGGCCCATGACCCGCGCCGTCACCAGGCCCACACGCAGCCCCGTGAACAGGGCGGGCCCGGTGCCGACGACGATGCTCTCGACGTCCCGCGCCGAGCGCCCCTGCCGCTCGAGCAGCTCGGTGATCAGCGGTGCGAGCCGCTCGGCGTGCCGGCGGGGCTCGTCGTCGGCGAGCGTCTCGGCGTGGACGTCGTCCAGCACGAGCGCCGCGGCGACCTCGTCCGACGTGTCGATCCCCAGGTGCATCAGGACTCCCCCTGCTCGCGTGCCGTGTGCGCCGCTGCGGGCTGACCCGGCAGCGCGACGCCCTCCCACCGGTCCCCCACGCCCTGCACGGTGAGCACCCGCTCACCGGCGGCGGCGTCCTCGACGTCGTCGCCGACGCCCCCGTGCGGGCGCTCCAGGCGCAGCTCGAGGCGGTCGTCCGTGAGCCCCTCGACCCAGCCCTCGCCCCACTCGACGACCGTGACGGCCTCGTCGAGCGCCGCGTCGAGGTCCAGCGCCTCGACCTCGTCCAACGACCCGAGCCGGTACGCGTCGACGTGCACGAGCGCGGGACCGCGGGTCCCGTCCGCCCGCGGCAGCGGCGGGTGCTCGCGCGCGATCACGAACGTGGGCGACGCGACCTGCCCGCGCACGCCCAGGCCCTCGCCCAGGCCCTGCGTGAGGGTCGTCTTGCCGGCGCCCAGGTCACCGGTGAGCACCACCAGGTCCCCCGCGCGCAGGACGGCCGCGAGCGCGCGTCCCCACGCGCGGGTGGCGTCGGCGTCGGGCAGGCGCACCTGCGTGGTCATGCGGCACCTCCCGTGCTGGTCGTGAGCGCGGAGACCGCCGGCTCGCCGCGCTCGCTGTCGACGTACGTGCGCGGCACGCGCGCACCGAGGCGGGTGACCACCTCGTAGGAGATCGTCCCGGCGGCCTGCGCCCAGTCCTCGGCCGTGGGGCCGCCGTCGCGCCCGTCGCCCCAGAGCACGACGCGGTCCCCGGCGGCGTCGGTCGCGTCCGGCCCGAGGTCGAGGACGAGCTGGTCCATGCACACGCGCCCGGCGATGCCGAGCCGGCGTCCGCCGAGCTGCACCGGGGCGCCCCAGCGCTCCCGCGTCCCCGACGCGTGCCGCGGGATGCCGTCGCCGTAGCCCAGCGGCACCACGCCCAGGACGGTGTCGTGCGGCACCACGTACTCGTGCCCGTACGAGACCCCCGAGCCGGCCGGCACGCGCTTGACCGTCGCGAGCTCGGCCTCGAGCGTCATCGCCGGGGTCAGGCCGTAGTGGTCGGGCGACCCGAGCTGCGGGACGGGCGACAGCCCGTAGACCGCGATGCCGGGCCGCACCAGGTCCCAGTGCAGCGCCGGCGCCGTCAGGGTGGCCGCGGAGTTGGCCAGGTGACGGACCTCGAGCCGCGCACCGGCGGCCTCCACGAGGGCGACCGCCTCGGCGAACACCGCGGCCTGGTGCAGCACGACGGGGTGCCCCGGGTCGTCCGCGAACGCCAGGTGGGACCACACGCCGACGACGCGCACGAGGCCCTCGGCCTCGGCCGCGAGCGCGGCCGCGAGCACGTCGGGCAGCTGCAGCGGCATCAGCCCGTTGCGCCCCAGGCCGGTGTCCACCTTGAGGTGCACGCGCGCCGTGCGGCCGGCCTCGCGGGCGGCCGCGACCACCTCGTCCAGGGCCCAGCGCGACGCGACGGACAGGTCGACGTCCGCGTCGACCGCCTCACGCAGCGGGGCGCCCGGGGCGTAGAGCCACGTGAGGATCCGGGCGCCCGTCACCCCCGCGCGGCGCAGGTGCAGCGCCTCGGGGACCTGCGCGGTGCCGAGCCACGTCGCCCCGCCCTCGAGCGCCGCGAGCGCGGAGGGCACCAGCCCGTGCCCGTAGGCGTCGGCCTTGACGACGGCCATCACCTGCGCCGTCGGGGCGTGGGCGGCGAGGGTGCGCACGTTGCCGCGCACCGCGCCGAGGTCGACGACCGCGCGTGCCGGGAAGTCGTTCACGCCCGCCAGTCTCTCACCGCGCGACGGGTGCCCCGCCGCACGCCGCACACC
>JAEWEJ010000127.1 GCA_023389455.1 Actinomycetes bacterium
GCACCGGCATCACCGTGTGGGGCGTGCGGGACACCGACTCGTGGCGCAACGGGGCCAACCCGCTGCTGTTCGACGGCTCGGGCAACAAGAAGGCCGCCTACACCTCGGTCCTCGACGCCCTCAACGCCGGCAACAACGGCGGCGGCAACAACGGCGGGGGCAGCGGCTCCGTCGACACCAACGCGTGGTACGTGCTGGTCAACCGCAACTCCAGCAAGGCGCTCGACGTCTACAACCTGTCGACGGCGGACGGCGCGGACATCGTGCAGTGGTCGCGCAACAACGGGAACCAGCAGCAGTGGCAGTTCGTCAGCTCGGGCAACGGGTCCTACCGCGTGAAGTCCCGGCTCTCGTCGAAGGTGCTGGACGTCTACGCCAAGTCCACGGCCGATGGCGCCGAGGTCGTCCAGTGGTCCGACAACAACGGCGGCAACCAGCAGTGGACCGTGTCGATCGCCAACGGCTACGCGACGCTCGTCAACAGGAACTCGGGCAAGGCGCTGGAGGTCCAGGGCGCGTCCGTGGCCGACGGCGGCAACGTCGTGCAGTACTCCAGCTGGAACGGCGCGAACCAGCAGTGGCAGCTGGTCAAGGTGGGGTGACGCCGGCAGGCAACGCCTCCGCTTGAGACGACCGCCCCCGCACGGGTCCGTGCGGGGGCGGTCGTGTGCGACGAGGTGCCGGATCGACGGGAGGGCCGGATCCGGCGATCGCCGAAGGTCAGGCCGGGACGCGTTCGCGGGCGGCTGCGAGGACCTGGTCGTAGAGGCCGCGCACGTCGTCGGCCGGGGCGGCCTCCAGGAGCTCGCCCTCGGGGGTGAGGTGCTGACCAAAGCTCAGGCCCGGGCCCGGCAGGGTCACGGCCCGCACCCGGTCGAGCACCTCACCGAGCTGGCGCACGGAGCCGGCCGCGGCGCCCCACCCGTAGCCGATGACGCCGACGGGCAGGCCCTTCCACTCGGCGTGCAGCGTGTCGATCGCGTTCTTCAGCACGGCCGGGTAGCCGGCGTTGTACTCCGGCACGGTGAGGATCAGGGCGTCGTAGCTGCGGACTCGCTCGGACCAGCTCATGGTGCTGGGCATCGTGTAGCTGCCGGTGGCCGGCTGCTCGGGCTCCGCGAGGAAGGGCAGGTCGATCTCGGCGAGGTCGACGATCTCGACGTCGGCGCCCGCGGGGGCCAGGGTGCGGACCCACTGGGCGACCTTCGGGCCGATCCGGGTGGGGCGCGACGAGCTGATGACGATGCCGATCCTCTGAGTCTCCATGCCTCGCTCAATAGATGAAACGACAACTATCTTCCCGATCGGGCAGTGACGGGCGTCACGTCGGTGTCCGCTACCGTCGGGGAGTGCCCTCATCGATGCGGGTAGCGACGGTCCGCCACGTCAGGAGCTGACATGTCCCTCGTCCGTGTGCACAACTTCTCGGTCTCGCTCGACGGCTTCGGCACGGGGGAGGGTCAGTCGCTCGAGGCGCCCTTCGGGCACGCGGGCACGCGGCTCATGGAGTGGGCCTTCGAGACGCCCACGTTCCGCGCGATGGGCCTCCACGGGGTGACGGACGGCTCCTACGGTGTCGACGAGGCGTTCGCCGGCACGTGGGCGACCGGGATCGGCGCGGAGATCATGGGCCGCAACAAGTTCGGTCCGCAGCGCGGCCCGTGGCTCGACGAGGAGTGGCAGGGGTGGTGGGGCCCCGACCCCGTCTTCCACACCCCGGTCGTCGTCCTGACGCACCACCCGCGGCCGACCCTCGAGATGGAGGGTGGGACCACGTTCCACTTCGTCGACGCCGACCCCGTCGACGCGCTCGCGCTCGCCCGCGAGCTGGCCGGCGGCCTCGACGTGCGGATCGGTGGCGGCGTCAGCACCGTCCGCCAGTTCCTCCAGGCGGACCTGATCGACCGCATGCACCTCGTCCTCGTGCCGATCCTGCTGGGCCGGGGCGAGCGGCTCTGGGACGGGCTGGAGGGTCTCGACGAGCGCTACAGCATCGAGGCGATGCCGTCGCCGTCGGGCGTCGTCCACCTGACCTTCGCGCGTCGGTAGGTCTGCTCGGGGAGCACGCGCACCACCCGGTGCCCACGGCCTGTCGAATCCGGCGGGGCTCGCCCGTCAGGGTGGTGACGGGACGCAGAGGAGGAGCGACATGACGCAGTACGCCATCTACTTCCACCAGCAGTGGGTGGGGGACCACCCGGCCGAGTGGTTCCGGTCCCGCGTGGAGCCCAGCACGGCGGTCGTCCGTGACATGGAGGCCGCCGGGGTCCTGGTCTTCGCCGGTGGGCTCGAGGAGGACCTGGCCGACGCGTTCAGTGCGGACGCGACGAGCGGGACGTTGTCGATCACCGACGGTCCCTACACCGAGACCACCGAGCAGCTGGGCGGGATCACGGTCATCGACGTGCCCGACCTGGAGACGGCCAAGATGTGGGCGGGCAGGGTCGCGGAGGGGTGCGGCTGGCCGCAGGAGGTCCGCGTCATCAGGTAGTCGAGCGTCCCTTCGCGCCCCCGGGTGGCAGGTCCGCCCCGGGGCTCACCGCAGGGCGCGCAGGTCGTCGATGCCGCCGTGGAAGACGTTCATGTCGATGAACTCCTCGTCGCCGTCGTACCCGTCGAGCCGGTCCCGGTTCGAGTACTGCCAGAACGTCCACGCCCGTCCGTCCGACATGGTCGGCGGCGCGAGCACGGACCGGATCCAGATCGGGGTGTCCGCGAACCCGTCGGCGATGTACCTGTCGTACGCGCTGCGGGTCGCGTAGATGACAGGCTCGGTCCCTCGCGCGCGCAGGGCCTCCACCAGCGCGGTGAGCTCCGTGCGGACCTCCGCCGCGTCCGGCGGGTGCTCGTGGAACGTCCCGTAGTACTCGACGTCGATCGCGACCGGGAGCAGGTCCTCGTCGTCCGGCACCGTCGCGAGCACGTGCGCGGCCTGCGACCGCCCGCTGCTCTCGAAGCTGAAGAAGTGGTACGCGCCGACCAGCAGGCCGGCCTCGCGCGCCCCGCGCAGGTTCGCCTCGAACTGCCGGTCGACGAACGAGGAGCCCTCGGTGGCCTTCACGTAGGCGAAGTCGACGTCCTGCCGGGCGACCGTCGGCCAGTCGACGGTGCCCTGGTACGCGGAGACGTCGACCCCGCGGACCTCGTACCCCGCCGCGAGAAGTCGGTTCGGCCACAGCACGCCCCGCGCGGCCAGCACGGACGAGAGCGCCAGCACGACGAGCACCGCCACGGACGCGGTCAGCAGCACGCGTCGGCGCCTGCGCACGCGGACGGTCTGGCGTCGCGTCACCGGTGGTGCCGGCCGCAGCCCGGCTTGTCGCGGCCCAGCGCCGAGCCGACGGCGGCCGTGTAGGCCTCGTAGCCCGCGAGCGTCGGGTGGAACGCCCCGGGGTCCGTCGGCCCCAGGATCCACGGGTCCGGGGAGTTCGCCCCGTGGCCGTCGAAGCGCTGGCGCACGTCGACGAACCGGAAGCCGGCGCGGCCGGCCGCGTCGGCGATCACCGCGTCGAGGGTGTCCGCCGCGGCGTTGAGGGCGCCGAGCTCCTCCGGTGAGCCGGCGAGGTAAGCGCCGTGCTCGGGGGAGAACAGCCGCGGGTAGCCCGTGACCACGACGCGGGCGTGCGGGGCGGCCGCGGCGACCAGCGCGTACACGGTGTCGAGCAGGCTCGGCAGCTCACCGGTGATCCGGGCGTCGACGGCGGCGACCGCACCCGTGCACTGGGCGTCGGTGCCGCCCAGGCACGCCGTGACCGCGGTCGACCAGCCGACGTCGTTGCCGCCGATCGTCAACGTCACCAGGTCCGTCCCGGCGTCGAGTGCCGCGAGCTGACCCCCGGTGACCAGGGAGGTCGTGGTGGCTCCCGCGCACGCGACGAAGTCGTCCAGGCGCACGCGCTGACGTCCGTCGAGCTGCACGGCGTAGGCGCTCTGCGAGCGGCCGCAGTCGGCGTAGGGCGGGACGCCGTACCCGGAGGCGTACGAGTCGCCGAGGGCGTCGTAGACGACGGGGGGCCGGTGGGCGGAGGCCACACCGGCGCCGGGGACGACGAGCGCGAGCGCGGCGAGGAGGGCCACGACGGCGGACCGGGCCGTCCGCAACGAGCGCTTCATCTCTGCACGGTAGCCGCGTCGCCCGGGGCGCGCCGAGGGAAGGCGTCGGAGCGCGGGCGGGGCAGGCGCTACCCGGCAGTCTTCGCGCGCCGAGCGCTCCCGACTCAAGCCGCCCATCTCGATTGCCGATATGGCTCAGGTCAGCACATCGACTATCGAGATGGGGTACGAGATGAGCCCGGTCGTGGAAGAGGCGGCGACCCGACAGAGCGTCACCTCGGCCGCGGTGGTCGGCGTGATGACCGTCGTGGCCTGGTTGGCGATCGGGGGCGGGCTCGTGCTCGCCTCGTTCGCCGTCACGGGGCAGGCCGACACCGCAGTCCCGGTCCAGCTCAGCGCTGCCGCACCGGCACGCTCGACCAAGGTCGTGCCGTGCGTCGAGGGGTGGCCCGCGGACGGCAGCTCCTCGTGCGCCCCCGCGGCGAGCGCCGACGAGTGGCCAGGTGGCGAACCTCTCCCGGTCCAGTACCGCGGCGGCATGGTGGCCGGGATCGACGGGGTCCCGCCGCTGCCCGCGCTGCTGTCGACCACACCGGTGTGGAGCGGCCTCGTCGCCGCCGGTGTCGTGGTCCTCCTCCTCGTCCGGGTGCTGCGGAGCACCGCGTCCGGCCGGCTGTTCCGGCGCGGCAACGCCCGCCGCCTCGCCGTGGCCGCCGGTGTCATCGTCCTGGCGTGGGTTCTCGCGACCGCCGGGCCGGCACTTGCCTCGCCGACCGTCATCGGCCTGATCGAGGCGGCGCCGCGCTACAGCGAGCTCGGTCCCCTCGACCGGTACGACGTGCCTGCAGGCTGGTTGGAGCCCGACCTGCGCATCGTGTGGTGGCCGCTGCTTCCCGCGCTGCTGCTCGCCGCCCTGGCGGGCGCGACCCGCAACGGGACCCGTCTCGGCGCCGACACCGAGGGTCTGGTGTGAGCGAGCACGACGACCCGACCCCGCACCGCGTCGTCAGCCACCTCGGCGCCCTGCTCGAGGCCAAGGGCTTGACCCTGGTCGAGCTCGCGGCGCTGACGGGGATCACCGTCGCCAACCTCTCGGTGCTCAAGAACGGACGTGCCCGTGCTGTCCGCTTCTCCACGCTCACCGCGATCTGCGACGCGCTCGACTGCCGTCCCGGCGACATCCTGGGCATCGAGTCACGTGGGGCCGCGTCAGGAGACTGAGGGCCGCGGACGATGCCGCGTGCGTGGACACGGGGGCGGCACGGTCGCGCCGCGCACCGACGCACGCCGCACCATCCGCTGATCCGCGAGGCCTGTTCCGTATCCTGCGAGCCATGGCACTGCGCGCGCTGTTCATCGGTGGGACCGGCATCATCAGCACGGAGGCGGCCCGGCGGGCCGTCGCGGAGGGCGTCGAGCTCACGCTGCTCAACCGTGGGCAGTCGACGAAGCGTCCGGTTCCCGACGGCGCCCGCGTGATCCACGCCGACGTCCGCGACCCGGAGTCGGTCCGCGCCGCGCTGGGTGACCTCGAGTTCGACGCCGTCGTGGAGTTCATGGCGTTCACCCCGGAGCACGTCCAGGCGGACCTCGACCTGTTCACGGGGCGCACCGGGCAGTACGTGTTCATCAGCTCCGCGTCGGCCTACCAGACGCCCCCCACGCACCTGCCGGTCGTCGAGTCGACGCCGCTGCGCAACCCGTTCTGGGAGTACTCGCGCAACAAGATCGCGTGCGAGGACCTCCTCGTGAGCGCGTACCGCGACACGGGCCTGCCGATGACGATCGTGCGCCCGTCGCACACCTACGACGCCACGCTCGTCCCGATGGACGGCGGCTGGACGGTGGTCGACCGGATGCGGCGCGGCCTGGAGGTCGTCGTGCCCGGGGACGGGACGTCGCGGTGGACCCTCACGCACAGCGCCGACGTCGCGGTCGGGCTGGTCGGGCTGCTGGGGCGCGAGGAGGCGATCGGCGAGGCGTTCCACATCACCGGCGACGAGGCGCCCTCGTGGGACCAGATCTTCCGCGCGATGGCCGCCGCCGCCGGGGTCGACGACCCGCGCCTCGTGCACGTCGCGTCCGACGCGATCGCCGCCGCCGACCCCGAGCTGGGCGCCGGGCTCCTCGGAGACAAGGCGCACACGATGATCTTCGACAACTCGAAGATCCGGCGGCTGGTCCCGCAGTTCTCGCCCCGCATCCCGTTCGCGGCCGGCGCCCGCGAGATCGTCGCGTGGCACGACGCGGACCCCGCGCGCCGGGTGGTCGACCCGCAGTTCGAGGCGCTGACGGAGCAGCTGCTGGAGGCGTACCGGCCGCGGGCGCTGTAACCGCCTGCGCGGGCGTCGCGGCCGGCAGTGCGCACGCCGGCTGCACTCCGACCCGACCGTCCTGTCGAATCCGGCGAGCCCCGTCCGTCACAGTGGTGACAGGCCACACAGGGGCGACACGCAGGAGGAGCGTCATGACGCAGTACGCCCTCTACTTCCACCAGCAGTGGGTCGGAGACCACCCCGCCGAGTGGTTCCAGACCCGCGTCAAGCCCAGCACGGCGGTCGTCCGGGACATGGAGGCTGCCGGGCTCCTCGTCTTCGCCGGCGGGCTCGAGGAGGACCTGGCCGACGCGTTCAGCGCCGACGCGACGAGCGGGACGGTGACGATCACCGACGGTCCGT
>JAEWEJ010000229.1 GCA_023389455.1 Actinomycetes bacterium
CGGCGTCCTCAGCACGGCGCCGGTCCGGCGTCACCTCAGTGGTGCGGTAGCCCGGCCCGGTGGTCTCCCGGTTCGGCGAGGCGTCGGCTCGTCCTACAGGACGCGCGCCGGCGCCGCGTGCTGCTCCGGCGCACGCTCGCCGACGTCCCGGCGCAGCACGGCCGCGGCGAGCAGGGCCTGCCCCACGGTGTACGTCAGCATCACCCAGAACCCCTGGCCTGCGAGGTCCCACGACGGGACGAAGGCCTCGAGCGCGATGAGGGCGTCGCTCAGCAGGAAGATCGCCCCACCCAGCGTCGCGACCCGTCCCAACCCGGTCGCCAGCACGGCCATGGCGGTGAGCATCGCGCCGTAGACGCACACCGGCACGAGCAGGCTCCCCGCGTGCGGAGCGCACAGGGCCACCAGGCTCCCGAGCGCCGCGGCGTACGGCAGCAGCAGGAGCCGACGCCGGTGCACGACGGACCTGCGCACGAAGGGCGTGAACGCCACGACGTACGCCACCTGGGCCAGCAGGAAGAACCCGACCATCACCAGGAAGGACATGCCGTCGTCGACCAGCGACGGCACCAGGTCGCCGAGCCACGAGAAGCCGAGCGCGACGAGCACCCAGGTCACCGGTCGGCCGCGCGGCCTGCGCGTGGCGGTCAGGACGACGGCGGCGAGTGCCGGCATCAGGGTCCACTGGCTCACGGTCGACAGGTCCTGCGCGCCCGCCGCCTCGGCGGTGAGGTGCACGAGCACGAGCACGACGGCGACCGTGGCCCAGGTGCGTGCGGCTGTGGACAGCGTGCGTCCCACGACCACCTCCTCGCCGCCGGACTGTGCACCCGGCGGCCGACAGTGCGGGACCCCGTCGTCCCGGCGCGCCGATGCTAGCGGCGTGGACCGCCCGCATCGGGTGCGCACCGGTCCGGTCGTCACCGGGTCTGCCCTGTTCGCCCCGATGCCGCCGCCTCCTGCGTCACTTTTTCGGCTCTCCGTGGCAAGGGGGAGGGGCCGCTCCGCGGCTCCCGGATCGAAGGAGGAGCCATGAAGAACCCCACGGACGCGCTCGAGGCCGTCGCCGACGCCGCCGCAGTCCTCACCTACGCGGTCAGTGTCCTGCCGCGGTCGGCCACGATCGGGATGCTCGCGGGTCAGCTCGACCGCCTGTCGCGGGCGGTCGCCCGGGCACAGGTCATCGCGACGGTGGACCCCGAGGCGGTGCTCGACGAGCCCGCGCCCGGGTGCTTCGCACCCGAGGACGCCACGGAGCACGCGGACGACCTCGCGACCCTCGCGGCGATCGCGGCCATGCCGACGGGTCCCGTCATGGTCGCGGTCCGCGTCCGTCCCCTCGACGACGACTCGATCGAGGACGCGCTGCGGGTGTGGCTCGACGGACAGCACTTCGTGGCCGCGCCCGCCGGCGAGCGGTACGAGATCGACGGCAACCGCCTCGCCGGCGACATCGCCGAGCGCTTCCTGCCCGTGGAGCCGTGACCCGTGGCTCGCGCGCGCGCGGACGGGCCACGCCCCCGGCCTGTGGCGGCGCCCCGCGGCCCGCACTAGCGTGAGCAACGAGCGTGGCCGAACCTCCGAGGGGGCACCGTGGGGGGCACTGCGAGCACTGACAGCACGGAGGCGCGCACGCGCCCCCAGGGCAGCCCGATGCTGATCGTGCTGATGATCATCGTGGTCCTGCCGTCCGTCCTGCTGGCCGACGCCTGGGGCGCAGGTGCGGCCGGGATCATCGGCGGGCTGACGGGCATGTTCGCGCTGGTGGCGCTGATCGGCGGCCCGCTGCGGGCCGACCTGCGCGTCGCCGCGGTGATGGGGCCGCTCCTGGTCGTCGCCGCGGCCGTGCCACGCCTGGTGGCGGAGACCTCGCGCCCGTGGGCGATGGTGCTGGTCGTGCTCCTCACGGCGGTCGCTGCGCTGCTGCCGCTGGTCGGCCCGCGCTTCGGCACCGCCGGTCTCGGCCTGGGGATGACCACGATGTTCGGCTACGGCTACGCCCCGACGGGCGGCGCCGACCACCGGCAGGTGATCGCGGCGGCGGTCGCCGGTGTCGTCGTGGCCGTCCTGCTGCGCGTCCTCATGGGGATCGCGGACCCGTCGAAGCCGACGCGGGAGCAGGTCGCCGCGGTGCTCGTCGCCGACGACCCGACCGGGGCGACCGCGACCGCGTTCGGCACCTGGCTGACCGACGGCCGGCCGCGGTGGCTCGCGCAGGCGCTGGAGGGTGCGTCGAGCTACCGGCTGGCGCTGCGCACGGCCCAGGTGGCGGTCGGCGAGGGTCCGGGTGACGTCACCGCGCTGCAGGGCCGGGCGCAGGAGCTGGCCGCCCGGCTGCGCGCCAAGCCGGGCCACGAGAAGCACGCCACGGCGTCGTCCGCCTCACGGGCGTCGGCAGCGGCTCCGTCGTCGGCGGCCGGCCCGTCCTTCGCGCCGGCCGTCGTCCAGGTCCCCGACGCCGCGGGCGCCGCCCTCGACACCGTCGAGCAGGCGCTGCTGACGCGTGACACCACACCGGTCCGGCTCGAGCGCGACCGGCGTCACCAGCTCCAGGACGCCGTGCTGCACCCGTCGGCACGCCTGCGGTCCGTGCAGGTGCGGCACGCGCTGCGCACCGCGCTCGCGGTGCTGATCATGCTGCTGATCACGTCGCGCCTGCAGCGGGGCGACCCGCTGGTGTCCACGGCGCTGCTCGCGACGTTCGGCATCATGCAGGCCACCTGGAGCGACACCGCGGTCAAGACGCGGAACAAGGTCGTCGGCGTGGTTGCCGGGGCGCTCACCGTCGCCGTGGTGCTCCTGGTCGTGCCGGAGCGGTTCCTCGTCCTCGTCGCGCTCGTGTCCCTGTGCCTGGGGCTCTGGTACATCGTCACCGTCCCGGCGCTCGGCAACGCGTTCATGGTGGTCGTCAGCGTCGGCTTCAACGCCGTGAGCCGTGACCTGGACCCGGTCACCCTGCTGCTGCAGTACGTGGGCCTCATCGCGGCGGCGGTGCTGCTCGGCGTGGTCCTCGGGTTCGTCGTCATTCCGGGGTTCCGGCCCCCACCGCTGAGCCGGCGCGTCCAGGACGCGGCCGAGGCCACCGCCACGGCGCTGCGCGCCTCCGGCGGGCCGGGTTCCGTGCGACCGGACCAGATCGCCCTGGTCCGCGACGCCGTGCGCCTGCAGGACGACCTGGTGCCGGACCGCGACCAGCTCGACGACCAGCAGATCGCCGCGCTCGACTCGCTGCGCACCGGGCTGCGGGACCTGACGGTGCTGGCGCAGGCCACGCCGTTGGCACCCGGCGAGCTCGACCAGGTCGTGCAGACGCTGAGCCCCGACGTGCGGACGGCGGCGCAGCAGCAGGGCGGGGCGCCGGGCGCGGTCTCCGGGTCCTCCACGCTGTGGGACCTGGCCCAGCGGGCCGGGGAGTCGGAGCGGTACCTGCTGCGGACGCTGCCCGCCGGGGCCTGAGTCGGTCCGCTCGGTCACCACCCGGTCCCGCCCGGTCCCGCCCGGTCCCGCCCGGGTCCCGCCCGGTCCCGCTCGGTCAGCGTCGACGTGCTTCAGGCGCGCGACGCCGGGCTCGGGTCGAGGGGCCGCGCCGGGGGCGTCGCGGCGGCGACGTCCGACGCCGACCGGCGCCGACGCGTGCTGCCCAGCAGCACCCCGGCGACGACCAGGGCACCGCACGCCATCTCCGTCGCTGACGTGCGCTCCCGCAGCAGCAGCCACGAGGCGCCGATGCCGACCACGGGGACGAGCATCGAGAAGGGCGCGACGGTGCTGGACGGGTGCCGGCCCATGAGGGTGGTCCACAGCCCGGACCCCACGAGCGTCGCGACGACGACGGTGAAGGCCAGCCCGCCGAGCGCGAGCAGGCCCTGCGTGCTGCCGAGCCCGGAGAACGACCCGGCGATCCGCGCGGGCCCCTCGACGACGAGCGACAGCGCCAGGAGCGGCAGCGGCGGCACCACCGACATCCAGAGCATGAGCCGGAACGGCTCGCCCGGCTGCGCCTGCCCCGCGCGCCGGCTGCCCAGGTTGCCGACGGCCCAGCCGAGCCCGGCGCACAGGGTCAGCAGCACCGGCACCAGTGCCGCGCCGCCCACCTGACCGGCCCGGTAGGCGGCGATCCCGGTGAGGCCGACGACCGCCAGCAGGATGCCGGCGCCCTGCCGTGCGGTGATCCGCTCACGCAGGAGCACCCCGGCCAGCAGCACCGTGAACGGCGCCGACGACTGCAGCACCAGGGACGCCAGGCCGGTCGGCATGCCGCTGGACATCGCCAGGTACAGGAACGCGAACTGCAGCACGCCGAACCCGAGGCCGTAGAGGCCGACCCACCGCCAGGGCGCGGTGGGCCGGGGGACCAGCAGCACCGTCGGCACCGCGATGAGGGCGAACCGCAGCGCGACCAGGAAGAACGGGGGGAACTGCTCCAGCGACAGGTGGATGGCCGGGAAGTTCAGGCCCCAGCACACCGCGACGAGGGCGGCGAGCAGGCGGTCACGCATCGGCATGCCCCGAGCATGGTGCCCGCGCACCGTGCACGACCATCGCAAAGTCCTGACGTGTCCCTGTAGCGTCGCTGCATGGACGCGCGTGCGCTCGAGACGCTCCGAACGGTGGGCAGCCAGGGCGGCGTCACGGCCGCCGCCCGGGTGCTGCACCTGACCCCGTCGGCCGTGTCCCAGCAGGTCGCGCAGCTGCAGCGCGAGGTGGGCGTGCCCCTGACCGAGCGCGTCGGGCGCGGGCTGCGGCTGACCCCCGCGGGGGAGGCGCTGGCCGAGGCCGCGGTGGACGTCGCGGTCGCCCTCGAACGGGCGCGGGCCGCGGCCGACCGGTTCCTCGCGCAGCCGCAGGGCGTGGTGCGGGTCTCGGCGTTCCAGAGCGCCGCCCTGCTGCTGCTCCCGGCCCTGCTCACGCGCGTGGTCGCGATCGACGGGCTCACGCTCGAGTGCTCCGACGAGGACGTCGCGCAGGCCGACTTCGTCGCGCTCACCGACCGGATGGACGTCGTGGTCGCGCACCGTCCCGACGACGGGCTCGGCTGGCCCGGCGCCGACGCGCTGCGCGTGGTGCCGCTGCTGCGCGAGCCGCTCGACGTCGCGGTCCCCCTCGACCACCCGCTGGCGCAGCGGGCGCAGGTCGGTCCGCAGGACCTGCGGGACGTGCCCTGGATCGCCGTGCGCGAGGGGTTCCCGGTGGCGGAGGTGCTCGCGGCGGTCGCTGCACGCTCCGGCGCGGCGCCGCGGATCGTGCACCGGGTCAACGACTTCCACGTGGTCGAGGCGCTCGTCGAGGCCGGGCACGGGGTGTCGCTGCTGCCCCGGTACGCATTCGGCGGCGGCGCCCGTGTGCGCCTCGTCCCGCTCGACGGGGTGCGGGCCGGCCGCCGGATCGACGCGCTGGTGCGGCGGGACCGCGCCGAGCGGCTGGTGGTCCGGCGCGTGCTCGACGAGCTGCGTGGGCTCGCCGCCGACCTCGGTTCGGGCTGATCGACCGATGGCCTCGTGCGTGGCACCGCGGGCAATGTCGTCGCAGGTCAGCGCATCGCAACCCTAGGGTGGCCGCCATGACGGTCTCCTTCCAGCGCCTCGATCCCGTCGGCGCCGATCGCACCGCTCTCGTCGGCTTCATGACGCGGAACGTGTTCCCGTTCCACGTCCGCTCCCGTCTGACGGTGCAGGACGTCGAGGAGCAGATCGCCGACGGCGCCTACCGAGACGAGGACAACGACACGTTCTGGGTCGAGCACACCGGCCTCGGCCGGATCGGCGTGCTGCGCCTGGAGGACCTCACCGACCCGACGCCGCTGTTCGACCTCCGCCTGGACGGCCCGTTCCGCGGCCGTGGGCTCGGGGTCGAGGTGCTGCGCGCGGCCACCGCCCTGGTGTTCGGCACCATGGACGTGCACCGCTTCGAGGGGCAGACGCGCGAGGACAACGTCGCGATGCGCACGACGTTCCTGCGGTGCGGCTGGCTCAAGGAGGCGCACTACCGCGAGGGCTGGCCGGTCGAGGGTGGCGCGCCGGTCGCGTCGGTGGCGTACGCCGTGCTGCGGCGCGACTGGGAGAGCGGCACGACGACGACGTTCGTCTGGGAGGACCTCACGGTCTGAACCGGCGCGCACGGCGTCCGCCCTCCCGGCCGACGTCGTGCACGCGCTGTCGCGGACCTCGTCGTCGTGCTGGTCCCCGGACGCGTGCTCGTCGCGGTCGACTCGCCGGGCGGCGACGACTGACCCTCACCGTCCTGCGCCGACGCCCGCCGTGACCCGGGGCCGTCGGGTCGCCCGCTGCACGGGCCGCTCCACCAGCCACCAGCTCGCTGCGGCCGCGAGCAGCGTCGCGGGCACCGCGACCAGGCCCGTGGCGTCGTCGAACGTCGGGCGCAGCCACAGCGTCAGCGGGTAGTTCCACAGGTAGGCGGCGTACGAGACGGTGCCGAGCGCGACCAGCGGGCGCCACGCGGGCCGCAGGGTGACGTGCCGCCGGCCGGCCTGCACCAGCACGACGGTCGACACCGCGATCGCGGGCCCGGCGAGCAGGTAGGTCGCGGCGTGGCCGCGCAGGTCGACGACGCTCAGCACGGCGAGCAGCACGACGGCGGCGGTCACCGCCGCCCGGCCCGTCGCGGCGGGCGGCCACCGGTCCTGCAGCACCCGGGACGCGGCGCCGACGACGAAGCAGCCGAGCCACGACGTCGCCAGCGGGTACGCCGCGTCCGGGTCGGCGCGGAACCACACGACGGTCAGCACGCACAGCGCCGCGGCGGCGAGCCCGGCGAGCGCGAGCCCGGTCCGCAGGCGCCGAGCGCGCACCGTCAGCACCACGACCAGCGGCCACACCAGGTAGAACTGCTCCTCGGTCGCCAGGGTCCATAGGTGGTAGATCGCCGGGCTGACACCCACCAGGCCGACGTACGGCACGTTCGCGGTGTAGGTGAGCGACACCGCGACGCTGCGGCCGAGCGTGCCGACGTCGCCCAGCGGGTCGAGCGTCAGGGTGACGACGACGAACCCGACGACGAGCACGACCAGCGCCGGCACGAGCCGCCGGAGCCGACGCCACCAGAAGCGCCGCAGGTCGACCCGCCCGGTCTCCTGCGCCTCGTCCACCAGCAGCCCGGTGATGAGGTGCCCGGACAGCGCGAAGAACATGACGACGCCCACGACCCCCGCGCCGGGGAACACGTCGGGCCAGGCGTGCCGGAGCATCACCAGGGCGATGGCGGCCCCCCGCAGGGCGTCCCACGCGCCGACCCGTGCCGTCCCGACGTGCGGGCTGCGTGCCGTCACGACGTCCGCGCCGCGTGCCGCACGCGTGCCTGCTCGACGAGCTCGGCGACCAGGTCGGGGTAGGGCAGGCCCGCGGCAGCGAACATCTGCGGGACCTGCGAGTGCGCGGTCATGCCCGGCATCGTGTTGACCTCGTTCATCACGGGGCCGTCCGCCGTGAGGAAGAAGTCGACGCGCGCGACGCCCTCGCAGCCGAGCGCGTCGACGACCGCCAGCGCCGCGGCGGCCAGGCGGTCCGCGTCCGCGGGGTCCAGGTCCGCCGGCACGACGAACCGCGCGCTGCCGTCGTACTTGGTCGCGGTGTCGAAGACGGCGCCGGCGTGCCCGATCTCCAGCGGCGGGGACGTCACGGTCGTGCCGTCGGCGCGGCGCAGCACCGCGACGTCGACCTCCCGGCCCACCACGACCTCCTCGACCAGCACCCGGTCGTCCAGCTCGAGGGCGGCGGCGACGCCGGCGGCGAGCTCCTCGACGGTGTCGACGCGCCGCACGCCGTGGCTCGACCCGCACGCCACCGGCTTGACCACCGCGGGCAGCCGCGGGTCCCGCAGCGCCTCGGCGACGTCGTGCACGACGTGCCCGTCGGCGACAGCGACGCCCACCGCGGCGGCGACCAGCTTGGTGATCCACTTGTCCATCCCGACCGCCCCGGCGCGCACCCCCGACCCGACGCAGGCGACGCCCGCCAGGTCGGCGAGGGCGGCCAGCGTGCCGTCCTCGCCGTGGGGGCCGTGCACCGCGGGCAGCAGCACGTCGCACGTCGCGATCAGCGAGACGGCCTGGGGGAACGTCAACGGCGTGCCGTCGGTCGACCACGTGCCGTCGCGCGCGACGGTGAGGGCGACGACGTCGTGCGTGGGGGCCAGGGCGTCGCGGACGGCCGCGGCGCTCGCGAGCGAGACGTCGTGCTCGGCGTTGGCGCCGCCGCCCACGACCGCGACCCGGCACACCGGCGCGGGCGGGGCGGGCAGGGGCGGCGGCTGCACGGAGGAGAGGGTCACGGGAGCTCCAGGTGGTGAGG
>JAEWEJ010000251.1 GCA_023389455.1 Actinomycetes bacterium
GCCTCCGAGGCCGGTGAGTCGGGCGGCCCGCGCCGCCGGCGCCGTCGCCGCTCGCGTGGTGGCGCCTCGGGTGCGCCGAGCGACGCCGCCGGCGCGTCGACGACCACCGACGCCTGACGCACCCGCACGACGTACGTCCGCCCCCCACCGTCCTGCGGTGGGGGCGGACGTGCGTCGGGGCCGCGGCGTCAGACCTGGCGGGCGAACGTCAGCACGGCGTCCGCGAGCAGCTGCACGGCGATCGCGGCGAGCAGCAGACCGGCGATCCGGCTGACGAGCATCGTCCCCGAGTCCTTGAGGACGCGGTGGATCACGCCGGCGAACCGCATGGACAGCCACAGGCACAGGTGCACCAGCACCACGCCCAGCGCGAGCGCGACCCAGTCGGACGGCTCGGTGGACTGCTGGACGAAGACCATCGTCGCGACGATCGCACCGGGGCCGGCGAGCAGCGGCGTGCCGAGCGGCACCAGGGCCACGTTGCCCTGCGTCCCCTCGTACCCCTCGTTGGTGTCCATCTTCCCCGTCAGCAGCTCCATCGCGACCAGCAGCAGCAGCAGGCCGCCGGCGCCCTGCAGCGCCTCGACGGACACGTGCAGGTAGTTGAGCAGCGACTGGCCGAACAGCGCGAAGCCGACGATGACGCCGAACGCGACGAGGATCGCCTGGCGCGCCGCGCGCGTGCGCTGCTGGCGGGTCATGGAGCCGGTGAGCGCCAGGAAGATCGGCACGGTCCCCGGCGGGTCCATGATGACGAACAGGGTGACGAACACCGAGGTGAACAGCTGCACGTCGAGCACCCCGCTCATGCGGGCACCACCTCCGTCGTCCCCTGCCGGACGATCTCGTCCAGCACCTGCGGCGCGGTGAGGTTCTCACCGAGCCGGTTGAGCTTTCCCGTGCCGTGGTAGTCGCTCGACCCCGTGACCAGCAGGCCGAGCCGCTCGACGATCCCCAGCAGCCGCTCGCGCTGCTCCGGGGAGTGGTCGCGGTGGAAGACCTCCACGCCGCCCAGGCCCGCCTCCGCGAGCTCGTCGAACACGCGGTCGGGCACGATGCGGCCCCGGGCGTCCGCGGCAGGGTGCGCGAACACCGGGACGCCGCCCGACGCCCGGATCGCCGCGACGGCGTCGGGGGCCTCGGGCGCGTAGTGGTCGACGTGGTAGGGCCCGTCGGAGGCCAGCAGGCGCGCGAACGCCGCGTCACGGTCGGGCACCACGCCGCGCGCGACCAGGGCGTCGGCGATGTGCGGGCGGCCGATGACGACGGCGTCACGGGCCTGGTCCAGCACGTCCTGCCAGGTGATCGGCACGTCGCGGGCGAGCCGCTCGACGATGTGCTGCGCGCGGTGCACGCGCGAGTCCCGGGCGCGGGCGAGCTCACCGGCCAGCGCGGGGTGGGCCGGGTCCTGGAGGTAGGACAGCAGGTGCACGCTGACGCCACGGGACCGGGCGGACACCTCGGTGCCGCGCACCAGCGCGACGCCGACCTCACGCGCAGCGGTCGCGGCCTCGTCCCAGCCGTCCGTCGTGTCGTGGTCCGTGAGTGCGACGACGTCGAGACCGGCGTCCCGGGCGGCGGTGACGAGCTCCGCGGGGGTCTGCGTACCGTCCGACGCCCGGGAGTGCGTGTGGAGGTCGATGCGCACCCGCCCAACGCTAGCCCCTCGCACCCGGGACCCCGTGCGCGCGGCGGGCGGTGCGAGACTGGGAGGGTGTGCACCGACCAGCAGCCCGAGAACCTCACCTCCGAGACCCTCACGCCGGCCGCCGAGGAGCAGCCGCTCGAGGAGCGCGGCTCCAACCGGTCGCACCGGCCGCAGTCACGCCGCTTCGTCGAGTTCGTGACGTCCGGCTGGGGCGAGCGCCCGGAGTCGACCGCCACCCGCGCCCCCGTCGCGGACATGACCGCCGCACGGCGCAGCGCGCTGTCCGCGCAGTTCCCCGGCACGCGGCTCGTGGTGCCGGCCGGGTCGTTCAAGGTGCGGTCGAACGACACCGACTTCCGGTTCCGGCCGCACGCCGCCTTCGCGCACCTCACCGGGCTGGGTACCGAGCAGGAGCCCGACGCCGTGCTCGTGCTGCACCCCGTGCCGGACGGCACCGGCGACGACGGCAGCGCGCACCACGCCGTGCTCTACATGAACCCGCTGGCGGGCCGCGACACCCCCGAGTTCTTCTCCGACGCCCGGTACGGCGAGTTCTGGGTCGGCGCGCGGCCCACGCTCGACGAGATCGCCACGACCACCGGCATCGCGACGGCGCACGTCGACGACCTGCGCGACGCGCTGGCCAAGGACGTCGGCGAGGGCGGTGCTCGCGTCCTGGTCGTGCCCGGCGCGGACGAGGCCGTCGAGGAGGTCGTCGCGCAGATCCGCCAGGAGGAGGAGTCGGGCGAGGCCGACGCGCACCTCGCCGAGGCCCTCTCGGAGCTCCGGCTGCTCAAGGACGCCTACGAGGTCGACCAGATGCGCCTGGCGGTGGACGCCACGATCGACGGCTTCGAGAAGGTCGTGCGCGCCCTGCCCCGCGCGGTCGCCCACCGCCGCGGCGAGCGCGTCATCGAGGGGACGTTCCTCGGGCACGCGCGCGAGGAGGGCAACGACGTCGGCTACACGACGATCGCCGCCGCCGGCGACCACGCCACGACGCTGCACTGGACGGACAACGACGGCGCGGTCCGCCCGGGCGAGCTCGTCCTGGTCGACGCGGGCGTCGAGGTGGACTCCCTGTACACGGCCGACGTGACGCGGACCCTGCCGGTCGACGGCACGTTCACCGAGGTCCAGCGCCGGGTGTACCAGGCCGTGCTCGACGCCGCCGACGCGGGCTTCGCCGCCGCGGTGCCCGGCGCCCGGTTCCGGGACGTGCACGACGCGGCGATGCGCGTGCTGGCGGCCCGCCTCGAGGAGTGGGGCCTGCTGCCCGTCACCGCCGAGGAGTCGCTCGACCCCGAGAACCAGCACCACCGCCGCTGGATGGTGCACGGCACGTCGCACCACCTCGGCCTCGACGTGCACGACTGCGCGCAGGCGCGCGCCGAGCTCTACCTCGACGGCGTGCTGCAGCCGGGCATGGTGTTCACGATCGAGCCCGGTCTGTACTTCAAGTCCGACGACCTGCTGGTGCCGCAGGAGTACCGCGGCATCGGCGTGCGGATCGAGGACGACGTGCTGATCACGGCCGACGGGAACGAGAACCTGTCGGCGGCGCTGCCGCGCGACCCCGACGCCGTCGAGGCGTGGATGGCCGCGCTCCGCGAGGGCTGAGCCCGGGACGACCGCGTCAGGCGGTCGGAGGGGCAGGCGGGACCGGTGGCTGGGGCGGGACGCCCTGGCCGCCGGACGGCGAGCCGTACCCCGGCGCGGCGTCGGGCGACGACGGCGCCGGCGGCGCGGGCGTCGTCGCCGGTGCGTGGTCCGG
>JAEWEJ010000250.1 GCA_023389455.1 Actinomycetes bacterium
TTGCGTCGCCCCACCCGGTTCCGTCGTCCCACCCGGTTCCGTCGTCCCACCCGGTTCCGTCGTCCCACCCGGTTCCGTCGTCCCACCCGGTTCCGTCGTCCCACCCGGTTCCGTCGCCGCGTCCGGCTCCGTCGTCGCGCCCGCCTCGGAGGGCGCGCCCGGCCCGGGCGCGGGGTCCGGGCCCGTCGTCGCGTCCCACCCGGTCGTCGCACCCGTCCCACCCATGCGGCGATCGTGGCATACCGGACGTTCCGGGCAGCACGGCGCCACCCGGATTCACCCCCGTGCGCGGGGGGGCGACCGCCGGTCAGGCGGCGTGCTGCGCGTCGGCCGCGTCCTGCGCCCCGACGCGCGCCGGCGCCTCCTGCGCCCGACGCTCCCCTGCTGCCGTCGCGCGGTCGGCGGGGTACAGCACCTCGACGTGGGGGCGCGACGTGACGTGGTAGCGGACGTGCACGCCCCACCGGCTGCGGGCCCACAGGGCCGCGCCCACCGACACCAGGATCGCCGTGATCGAGCCGACGCCGATCGCCCACCGCGCGCCGAACGTCTCACCGATCCACCCGACGATGGGCGAGCCCACGGGCGTGGCTCCGAGGAACACGATCATGTACAGCGACATCACGCGACCACGCATCCGGGGGTCCGTGGACATCTGGATGCTGGTGTTCGCGGCCGTCATCATCGTGAGCGAGGCCAGGCCGACCGGGATGCACGCGACGGCGAAGGACACGTAGGTCGGCATCAGCGCCATCACGCCCGTCGCGATGCCGAACGCGAACGCGGAGCCGATGACGAGGCGTACCCGGGGACGCTCGCGGCGCGCGGCCAGCAGCGCGCCGGTCAGGGACCCGATGGCCAGGACCGAACCGAGGATCCCGTACTCCTGGGCGCCGCGGCCGAACTCGGTGCGGGCCATCAGGGCGCTCGTGAGCTGGAAGTTCAGGCCGAACGTCGACACCACGCCGACGACGACCATGATGACGATGATGTCGGAGCGCTGCCGCACGTAGGCGATGCCCTCACGGATCTGCCCCTTGGCCCGCGAGGCGTGCGGCATCGGGTAGAGGTCGCCGCGCCGCATGAGGACGAGCGAGACGATCGTCGCGGCGAACGTGGCGGCGTTGATCACGAACACCCACCCGCTGCCCACGGCGGCGATGAGCAGCCCGGCGAGCCCGGGGCCCACCAGGCGGGCGGCGTTGAACGACGCGCTGTTGAGGCCGACGGCGTTGGACAGGCGCGTGGCGGGGACCAGCTCGGCCACGAACGTCTGGCGCACGGGCCCGTCGATCGCGGTGACGACGCCGAGCAGGCCGGCGAAGGCGTACACCTGCCACAGCGTCGCGTGGCCGGACAGCACGAGCAGACCCAGCCCGGCGGCGAGCAGGCCCTGCGCCACCTGCGTGGCGACCAGCAGCTTGCGCCGGTCGAACCGGTCGGCGAGCAGCCCCGCCCACGCCGAGAGCACGAGGGTGGGCGCGAACTGCAGGGCGGTCGTGATGCCGACGGCGATGCCCGACTCGTCGGTCAGCTCCGTGAGGACGAGCCAGTCCTGGGCGACGCGCTGCATCCAGGTGCCGACGTTGGCGACGAGCGCGCCGGCGAACCACAGGCGGTAGTTGCGGAAGGAGAGGGACGAGAAGGTGGTGCTCACGAAGCAGCGATCCTCCGGAGGATCTCGGCGGCCTGGACCACGACGGCGCGCTCGTCGGCGGCGAGCCCGGCGAGGCGCGCGGAGAGCCACGCGTCGCGGCGGCGGCGGGTCTCCTGCACCTCGGCCTCACCCTCGGGGGTGAGGCTGACGACGACCTGCCGACCGTCGGTGGGGTGCTCCTCCTTGCGGACGAGCCCGCGGTCGGCCAGGCAGCCGACGGTCCGGGTCATCGCGGGCGCGGCGATGCGCTCGTGCTCGGCGAGCCGACCGGGGCTGGTGGGGCCCTCACGCAGCAGGATCGCGAGCACGTTGAACTGCGGGTCGGACAGACCCGCCTCGCCACGTTCCGACTTGATGCGCCGCGTCGCACGGCCGAGCGTCACACGGAGCTCGGCGGCGAGGGCGAGGTCCGCCGCGTCGGCCACGGCCGGGGTGACGGGGGCCACGGTGGCGGCGGATGCGGATGCGACGGACATGGATCGTTACCTTACATCATGACCTTGGGTCAGGAGATTCGTCCGGACCTCTTGCGCCCGCCACCTGCGTGGTGAACAGTCGAGCCCGGGGAGGGAGAGCAGCATGAAAGGTTCCAACCGGGAGGTCGCGAGCGGCGACCTCGTCGCCGAGCACGTGCTCGCGTCCACCATCGACCCGGTGACGAACCGCCCCACGGCGACCGCGCTCAACACCGGCTGCACCCACCCGGTGCCGGACGACGCCGTCGCCAGCGTGGTCCTGCTGGCCTACGACACCCCGGCGGTGCGAGCGCTTCCCGGCCGTGCGCGGGGGCTCGACGTCGCCGAGCGCGGGCTGTGCCGGGACCTCGACCACTGGGCCGACCTGCCCGGCAGCGTCGTCGCGATCGGCGAGGCAGCCGCCGCGTACGTCGGCCTGCACACCCCGGACGAGGCGCGCGACGTGCGCGATCGGCTCGGCGAGCTGCGCGTCCGCACCCGACGCGCGGTCGGACCCCGGC
>JAEWEJ010000319.1 GCA_023389455.1 Actinomycetes bacterium
CTGCTGCTCGCCGGCTGCGCCGCGGGCGCCACGACGGCGGGCGCCCCCGCGGCCACGCCAGCCGAGGCCACGGCCGCCGAGGCCACGCCCGGTGGCACCCTGCGGTTCGCGCTCGGCGCGTCCCCCAGCGGTGTCGACCCGCACCAGGTCGGGTCCAACGTGAGCATCTACGTCGCCCGGCAGCTCGCCGACTCGCTCACCGACCAGGACCCGCGCACCGGCGAGATCGTGCCGTGGCTCGCCGAGCACTGGGTCGTCAGCGACGACCTCACGCAGTTCACGTTCCACCTGCGTGACGACGTGACGTTCTCCGACGGCTCGCCGCTGACCGCCACCACGGTGAAGGTCAACCTCGACACGCTCGTCGGCACGCTCGGGGCGTCCGCTCCGCTCGCGTCCAGCTACCTGTCGGGCTACGTCGAGACCCGTGTGGACGACGAGCACACCGTCACGGTGGTCTTCGACGCCCCGAACGCCCAGTTCCTGCAGGCCACCTCGACCGTGTCGCTCGCGATCCTGTCCGACGCGACGGCGACCGTGGACCCGGCACGACGCCTGCAGGGCGAGGTCGTCGGGTCGGGGCCGTTCGTGCTCGACAGCTACACGCAGGACCAGGGTGCGGTGATCAGCCGCCGCGACGGGTACGCGTGGGCCTCGGCGGTGTCGCAGCACGAGGGGGAGGCGTACCTCGAGAAGGTCGAGTTCACGGTGGTCCCCGAGTCCGGCGTGCGCGCCGGCGGCCTGGCGTCCGACCAGTTCGACGCCGTCGGCGACGTCCTGCCGCAGGACGTCCCGCAGGTGCAGGGTGCCGGCGGCTCGGTGCTGACGCGCACCAACCCCGGCCTGGTCTTCGTCCTGCAGCCGAACGTCGCGGCCGCGCCGCTGGACGACCCGGACGTGCGCCGCGCCCTCAACCACGCGCTCGACCGCCGGGAGATCGTCGACACGGTCCTGTCGGACGCGTTCGAGCCCGCCACCAGCGTGCTGGCCTCCACCACGCCGGGCTACGTCGACCTGTCCGACCGGCTGGCCACCGACCCGGCCGAGGCGGGTGAGCTCCTCGACGCCGCGGGCTGGACGCCGGGCCCCGACGGCATCCGCACCAAGGACGGGCAGCCGTTGTCGTTCGAGGTGGTGTACGCCCCGCTGTTCACCGGCTCCCAGGCGGTCCTCGAGCTCGCGCAGCAGCAGCTGCGGGCTGTCGGCGTCGACCTGCGGATCGTGCAGCAGACGCCCGCCGAGCAGCAGACGACGCTCGCGCAGCGCACCTACGACGCCTACTACTACAACGTCACGCGCGCCGACGCGGACATCCTGCGCACCCAGTTCTCCTCGGCCCTGCGCAACGTGAGCAACCGGCCCGCGGACGACGTCGTCGACCCGCTGCTCGACGAGCAGCTGACCCTCGCCGACCCGGCCGCGCGGGCCGACGTGGTCCGGCGCGCCCAGGAGGAGATCCTCGACGAGGGCCTGGCGATCCCGCTGTTCGAGCTCGCGCAGTCCATCGGCGTGGCGGGCGACGTGCACGGGGTGGCGTTCGATGCCTCGTCGCGCCTGCTGTTCCACGACGCCTGGCTGGAGCCGACGTCGTGACGGCCTACGTCGTGCGCCGCGTCCTGGGTGCCGTCGCCGTGCTGCTCGCCGCCTTCACCGTGTCGTTCGCGGTGCTGTACCTGCTGCCGAGCGACCCGGTGAGCATCATGCTCGACGGCGCCGCCGCGGGGACGTACGTCGACCCGGCGCGGGTCGAGGAGCTGCGGGCGCGTCACGGCCTCGACCAGGGACCGCTCCAGCAGTACCTCACGCTGCTGGGCCGCGCGCTGCAGGGCGACCTCGGCACGTCGGTGACGTCGGGTGCCGACGTCACCACGCTGGTCGCCCAGGCGCTGCCGCAGACGGCCGCGCTCGCGGGCGTCGCGCTGACGCTGGCGGTCGTGCTCGGCGCCGGCCTGGCGAGCGTGGCGACGTGGACGCGGTCGGCCCGGCTGCGCGGGCTGCTGCTCGCGCTGCCGCCGCTCGGCGTGGCCGTCCCGACGTTCTGGGTGGGCCTGGTGCTGCTGCAGCTGTTCTCGTTCCGCGTGCCGCTGTTCCCGGCGGTCGGCAACCAGGGCGTCGCGAGCCTCGTCCTGCCCGCCGTGACGCTCGCGGTCCCGCTGTCCGCGACGGTCGCCCAGGTGCTCGCCCAGGGCATGGGGGAGGCGTGGCGCGCGCCGTACGTCGAGACCGCGCTCGCCAAGGGCGCCTCCCGCACGCGGGTGCAGCTGCGGCACGTCACGCGCAACGCGGCACTGCCCGCGCTGACCCTCCTCGGCGTGCTCGTGGGCAACCTCCTGGCGGGGGCCGTGGTCGTGGAGACCGTGTTCTCCCGCCAGGGGTTCGGGCGGCTCGCGCAGACGGCCGTGACCTCGCAGGACATCCCGGTGGTCCTCGGGCTGGTGGTGGTCGCCGCGCTCGTGTTCGTCGTCGTCAACCTGCTCGTGGACCTGGCCTACCCGCTGCTGGACCCCCGCCTCACCACCCGGACGGAGGCACGCGCATGAGCCTGCTCGGAGCACGCGTCCCGCTGCTGCCCGGTGACGCCGGCGTCCGTCCGGCGGGTGCGGCGACCGTCGACCGACCCGCCGGTGCGCCCGACGCGGGCCGCGACCCCGCTCCCCGACGCGCGCGTGCGCTCAGCGCCGCTCACCGCGCCGGGCGTCGGCTCGCGGCGCTGCGCCCCGGCCCCCTGGTCGCGTTGCTCGTCCTGGCAGCCGTCGGGGCGTGGGCGCTCGTGCCGGGGGCCTTCACCCGGCACGACCCGATCACCGGCGTCCCGGCCGACCGGCTCCTGCCGCCCGGCCCCGGCCACTGGTTCGGGACCGACCACCTGGGCCGTGACCTGTTCGCGCGCACCGTGCACGGCACCGGCCTGTCGGTGCAGGCGGCGGTCGTCGCGATCACCATCGCCCTGGTCGCCGGGGCGCTGGTGGGGCTCGTCGCCGGGGTCGCCGGCGGCTGGCTGGACGACGTCCTCATGCGCGGTGCCGACGTGCTCCTGGCGATCCCCGGGCTGCTGCTCTCCCTGGCGGTCGTCACGGTGCTCGGCTTCGGGACCGTCAAGGTGGCGATCGCGGTGGGCATCGCGTCGGTCGCCACGTTCGCCCGTGTCATGCGCGCCCAGGTGCTGCGCGTGCGGCACGCGACGTACGTCGAGGCCGCACGGCTCGCCGGTGCGGGGCGCCTCGCGGTCGTCGGCCGGCACGTGCTGCCGAACGCCGCCGCACCCGTGCTGGCGCTCGCGGCCGTCGAGCTCGGCGCCGTCGTGCTGGCGGTGTCGGCGCTGAGCTTCCTGGGCTTCGGCGCCACCCCGCCGACACCCGAGTGGGGCTCCCTCGTCGCCGAGGGGCGCAACTACCTGGCCACGGCGTGGTGGTACTCCACGCTGCCCGGCGTCGTCATCGTCGCCGTGGTGCTCGCCGCCGGCCGCCTGGGCCGCACCCTCGAGCCGCAGGGGAGGAGCGCGCGATGAGCGCCACCACGCCCACGACCACCGGCACGACCGTCACGACGCCGCAGCGCACCGTGCTGCGCGTCCGCGACCTGCACGTCGACTACCAGGGCAGCGCCGGGCCCGTGCGCGCCGTGCGCGGTGTCGACCTGGACGTCGCACCGGGCGAGGTCGTCGCGCTGGTCGGGGAGTCCGGGTCGGGCAAGTCGACCACCGCGCACGCCGTGGTCGGTCTGCTGCCCGCCGCCGGGCGCGTCACGGCCGGGAGCATCGGGTTCGGGGCCGACCCGCACGGCGCGCTCGACCTGCGCACCCTGCCCGAGCGGGCGTGGACGCGTGTGCGCGGCGACCGCGTCGGACTGGTCCCGCAGGACCCGGGCGTCGCGCTGAACCCGGTGCAGCGCATCGGCGACCAGGTGGCCGAGGTGCTGCGCCTCCACGGCCGCGCGGGCCGCAGCGGTGCCCGGGCCCGGGCCGTCGAGATCCTCGCGTCCGTCGGCATCGACCAGCCCGCCGCCCGCGCCCGGCAGTACCCGCACCAGCTGTCCGGCGGCATGCGCCAGCGTGTCCTCATCGGGATCGCGCTGGCGTGCGAGCCCGAGCTGGTCGTCGCCGACGAGCCCACCAGCGCGCTCGACGTGACGGTCCAGCGACGCGTGCTGGACCTGCTCACCGACCTGACGGCACGCAGCGGCACGGCCGTCCTGCTCATCACGCACGACCTGGCCGTCGCGGCCGACCGGGCGGACCGCGTGGTCGTGATGAAGGACGGCCAGGTCGTCGAGACGGGACCGGCCGCCGAGGTGCTCGACGACCCGCAGCACCCGTACACGCGGGAGCTGGTGGCGGCCGCGCCGGGCCTGGCGCGGCGCGCACCGAGGCCGCGCGTCACGACGGACCGTGCCGTCGCGACGGACCGTGCCGTCACGACGGACCGTGCCGTCACGACGGACCGTTCCGTCACGACGGACCGTGCCGTCACGACGGACCGTGCCACCGTGACGGACCGTGTCGGCGTGACCCCACGGCTGCCCTCCGCCGAGCACCGGCCCGCCGTCGTCGACGACCTCCTCGTCGTGGAGGGCCTGTCGCGGACCTTCGCGCTGGGCGGCCGGCGGTCCGGGCACGTGGTCCGTGCGGTCGACGACGTGTCGTTCACCGTGCCGCGCGGGTCCGCGTTCGCGCTGGTGGGGGAGTCGGGGTCCGGCAAGTCGACCACCGCGCGGCTCGTGCTCGGCCTCGACCGTCCCGACGCCGGCGAGGTCCGGGTCGGCGGCGTGCCGGTCGCGCGGGCCCGCGGCGAGGCGCTGCGCAGCCTGCGACGGCGCACACAGCTCGTCCACCAGGACCCGTACTCCTCCCTGGACCCGCGGTTCACGGTCGCGCAGGTGGTCGACGAGCCGCTGCGCGCCCACCGCGCGGGGACGGCGGCGCACCGCCGGGAGCGTGTCGCCGAGCTCCTGACCGCGGTCCGGCTGCCCGCGGACCTCGCCCGCCGACGGCCCGGCGAGCTGTCCGGCGGGCAGCGGCAGCGCGTCGCGATCGCCCGTGCGCTGGCGCTGGACCCCGAGCTGCTGGTGCTCGACGAGCCGACCAGCGCGCTGGACGTCTCGGTGCAGGCGCAGGTCCTCGCGCTGCTCGCCGACCTGCGCGCCGAGCGCGGCCTGACCTACCTGTTCATCTCCCACGACCTGGCGGTGGTCCGGCAGGTCACGGACCGCGTCGGCGTCATGCGCGCGGGCCGGATGGTCGAGACCGGTCCCGCCGCCGAGGTGCTGGACCACCCGCAGGACCCGTACACGGTCGAGCTCGTGGGGGCCATCCCCGGGCGGCACGGACGAGAGGCGCACCGATGACCCAGCAGACCACGCTCGCGGCCCGCGACACCGCACGCACCGCCTGGCAGCGGCAGCGCGACGCGCGCGACCGCGACCTGCCCACGCCGCACGGGTGGCTCACGCTCGTGGCCTACCACTGGCTCCCGGCGCGGCCCGGCGCGCTCGCGGACGTCCCGGGCCGGTGGTGGACCGACGGCGCGACCGCGTACCGCGAGGCCGTCGACGGCACGTCCGAGGCGTTCGAGGTGGCCGAGGCCGGTTCCCGGGTCGTCGCCACCTTCCTGCCTGCGGGTCGGCGCGCCGCCGGTCCCGGTGAGGAGACCACCGACGTCGCCGTCGAGCTCGTGCGGCGCACGGGGCGGTACGCGATCCGCCTGCGCGACCCGCTGGCGCCCACGCGTGCGGCGTTCGCGGGCGTCCCCGCGTACGACCACGACCCGGCGTGGGTGCTCGAGGTCCCCGCGCGCTGGTACGACGAGCCGCGCGCGGCGGTCGTCGGGGCGGCCCGGCCGGGCCTGCGGCACGAGGTGAGCACGGTGGGCGAGGTCGATCTCGAGCTCGACGGCCGCCGCACCACGCTCGTGCTCACCGGGCGGCCCGGCGGCGGCGCCACGCTGCTCTTCAGCGACGAGGCCGAGGACGTCGCGCCCTGGCGTGTGCTGTCGCTCGACGACGCCACCCCGGGTGCCCCGACGCTGCGGCTGGACCTCAACCGCACGATCAACCTGCCCTACGCGTTCACCGACCACGGCACGTGCCCCGCGCCCGTGCCGGGCAACCACGTGCCCGCCCCCGTGCGTGCCGGTGAGCGGCGGCCGTCGTGACGCTCGTCGACCCCCGCCCGGTGCTCGGTGGCGACACGCAGGCCGGTGCGGACGGCGGCGCGACCACGCCGCAGCCACCGCGCCGGGAGGTCCGCGCCGTGCACCTGCGCGACCCGCTCGTGCGTCCGATGCTCGATGAGCTGGCGCACGAGTACTGGAGCCGCTACCAGCGCGTGCTCACGGCCGAGCAGCTGCGCGCCGAGCTCGAGGACTACCCGGCCCGCGACTTCGCACCGCCGCACGGCGAGCTGGTCCTGCTGCTCGAGGACGGCGCCGCCGTCGCGGGCGGTGCGTTCCGGCGCCGCGTCGAGCCCGAGCTCGGGGATCCCGCGCGGCTGGCGGACCGCCGCGTCCGGCACGCCGACGGCACGCCGGCCGTGCGCACGGCCGAGCTCAAGCGCATCTGGACGCACTCGGCGCACCGCCGTCGTGGCCTGGCCCGCACGGTGCTGGCCGAGCTGGAGCAGCGCGCGGCCGCCCGCGGGTACCCCCGCGTCTACCTGACCACCGGACCACGCCAGCCGGAGGCAGCGGCCCTGTACCTCACCTCCGGGTACACCCCGCTGTTCGACCCCGCCGCGGACCCGGAGACGGTTGGCCCGCTGCCC
>JAEWEJ010000107.1 GCA_023389455.1 Actinomycetes bacterium
GACCCGGGACCCCCGGCGAGCGCCACCCGGTCCGCCGCGGCGCGCAGGTCCTCGACCGGGGCCAGCGCCCGGCCGAGCACCGCCCACAGCACGGCCGCGAACCCGGCGGTCAGCACCGGGACGACGAGCAGCAGCGCGACGCGCAGCGCCCGCAGCACCCCCTGGACGTCGGTCGCGGGCACGGTCGTCACGAGGGTCGCGGGGCTCCCGCGCCAGGTGACGGCCCGGACGCAGACCCGCGCGGCGTCGTCGTAGGCGCTCGCGTCGGTGCCCAGGACGAGCACGTCGTCGCCCGCACGGGTGCGCCAGGCCGCCAGGGTCGACGCGTCGACGACCGGCAGGGTGCGCGACGCGGTCGTCGACGTGGCCAGGACCCCGCCGTCGGCGTCGAGCAGCTGGGCGACCTCCCCCGGCTGGGAGACCGGCAGGGCGTCGGGCACGCGGTCGTCCGCGACGAGCGCGGCCAGCGTCGCCGACCGGTCGCGCACCACGGTGTCGAGCGCGGCCGTCCGCGCGGTGCCCAGTGCCGCGGACAGGGCGAACGCCCCCGCCACGAGCACGACGGCCACGGCGAGCGTCGCGACGAGCGTCAGCCGCGCCCGCAGGGACAGCCCACGCCCGCGGCCCGGCGCCGCCCCGCCCGGGCCGCTCACGCGCCGCCCACGCGGTACCCGGCACCGCGCACCGTGACGACGACGTCCCGGCCGAGCTTGCGGCGCAGGTAGCCGACGTAGACCTCGACGACGTTCGGGTCCTCGCCGCCGGTGTCGAAGACGTGGTCGAGCAGCTCGATCTTGCCGACCACCCGGTCGCCCTCGCGCAGCAGGTACTCCAGCAGCGCTGTCTCCCGGACCGTCAGGACGACGGGCCGGCCGTCCACGTGCACCTCGCGGGACGCGGGGTCCAGCGTCAGGCCGCCCGCGCGCAGCACCGCGGGCCGCGGCGACGCGGGGCGCCGCACCAGCGCGCGCAGCCGCGCGACGAGCACGACGAACGAGAACGGCTTGGTGAGGTAGTCGTCGGCGCCCACGTCGAGCCCGTCGGCCACGTCGTGCTCGCCGTCCTTCGCCGAGAGCATGAGCACCGGTGTCCACACGTCCTGCGCCCGCAGCGCGGTGACGACGTCGTACCCGTTGCGGCGGGGCAGCATGACGTCGACCACGAGGACGTCGTACTCGCCGTCCAGGGCCATCGCCAGCCCCGTCTCGCCGTCGTGCGCGACGTCGACCGCGAAGCCCTCGGCGCCCAGGCCCCGGCGCAGCGCGCGCACGAGCCCCGTCTCGTCGTCGACCACCAGCACCCGCACCCCGGCAGCATCCCACCGGCGCCGCATCCACCGTGCCCCCGACGCGCGCGCCTCTCAGCGTCCGCTCAGGACCGGTCCCGCACGGTGGGGGGATGGACACCGCACCCGCCGCTCCCGCCCGGCCGCGCCGACGCGTCGCCTGGGCCGTGCCCGTCACCGCCGTCGTGGCCGTCGCCGCGGCGTTCGCCGCACCCCCGCTGCTCGCGTCGGCCGACACCGACGGCCTGCCGCAGGTCACGCCCGAGCAGCTGCTCACGCGGGTGGCCGAGGCCGAGCCGCAGGCCCTGTCGGGCACCGTGGTGCACACCGCCCGCCTCGGCCTGCCGGAGCTGTCGCTCGCGCAGATGGGCGGCGCCGACCCCACGAGCCTGCTCAGCGGCTCCACGACGCTGCGCGTGTGGACCGACGGCGAGCAGCGCTCGCGCGTGTCGCTGCTCGGTGACGTCTCGGAGTACTCGGTGGTCGCCGACGGGACCCAGGCGTGGACCTACTCGTCGTCCGACGACGAGGTCGTGCACTACGCGCTGTCACCGCAGGACGCGGCACGCGCGCAGGAGCTCCACGCGCAGGCCACCCCGCCGGCCGACCTGCCGACGCCCGACGAGCTCGGCCGCCGGGCGCTGGACGGCGTGCAGGAGCACGCGACCGTCGGCGTCGACGCCGCGACGACCGTCGCCGGGCGCGACGCGTACCAGGTGGTCGTCACGCCCCGCAGCACCTCGACGCTGGTCGGCCGGATCGTCGTGGCCGTCGACGCGCAGACGTGGACGCCCCTGCGGGTCCAGGTGTGGAGCAGCGACGACGCCGCGACGCCCGCGCTCGAGGTCGGCTTCACGGACGTCACGTTCGCCGAGCCGGGCGACGCCGTCCTCACGTTCGCGGCACCGCCCGGGGCGGAGGTCCGCGAGGTGACGATCCCGCTGCCGGACGACGCGGCCCTGGCCGCCGCACCGCAGGACCTGCCCACGCCGCTGCCGACGGACCCGGCCGACGTGCCGCTGCCCGAGGGCGTCACCGTCACCGGCACGGGCTGGGACACGGTCGTCGAGCTGACGGACGTCGACGTCGCGGCGCTGGTCGCCGGCGACCCGGCCGCGGTCGCCGACCTGGCGGGTCCCGGCGCACGGCTCAGCTCGCAGGGTGCGCAGGAGCTCTACGACGAGCTCGCGCCGCAGGGCGACGGCCCTCCCGTCTCCCTCGACGCGGCCGCGCTCTACGAGCAGCTGACGACCCCCGTCGAGGGCGGGCGCGCCCTGTCCTCCACGCTGCTGTCGGTGCTGGTGCTGGACGACGGCCGCGTGCTCGTCGGCGCCGTGCCGGTCGAGACGCTGCGCGCCGCGGCGGGCGTGTGACCACGCAGGCGGGGGCGACCGCGACGGCGGCCGCCCCCGCGGCCGCGCCCGCGGTGCCGCAGGCTGGTGCCGTGAGCGACGACGCGATCCGCACGCACGGTCTGACGAAGCGGTTCCGCACGGGCCAGGTCGCCGTGTCCGACGTCGACCTGGTGGTGCCCCGCGGCGCCGTCTACGGGTTCCTCGGGCCCAACGGCTCCGGCAAGACGACGACGATCCGGATGCTGCTGGGGCTCGTGGCCCCCACGTCCGGTCGGGTCGACCTGCTGGGTGAGCCGATGCCGCGGGCGGCCGGGCGCGTGCTGCCCCGGGTGGGCGCGCTGGTCGAGGGCCCGGCGTTCCAGCCGTACCTGTCGGGCCGTGCCAACCTGGTCCGGCTCGACGCCGCCGACGCCTCGGCCGACCCGCGCACCGCCCGCGCCCGCACGGACGCCGCGCTCGACCGCGTCGGGCTGGGCGCCGCCGCCGGCAAGCGGTACCGGCAGTACTCGCTGGGCATGAAGCAGCGCCTCGGGCTGGCCGCGGCACTGCTGCGGCCGCGCGACCTGCTCGTGCTCGACGAGCCGACCAACGGCCTGGACCC
>JAEWEJ010000147.1 GCA_023389455.1 Actinomycetes bacterium
GGGTGGGGGCCGCGGCTCGCGGGCGGGCACCTCGACCCGGTGCAGGCGGCGCGGGTGTGCGCCCTGGTCCGGGCGCGCGTCGCGGTGCCGGTCCACTGGGGCACGCTGCACGCGCCGGCGTCGCGCCGGCTGCCCCCCGGGTGGATGGACCGGGCGGGGCGCGCGTTCGAGGCGGCGGTGCGCCGTGTGGCGCCCGAGGTCCTCCCGGTCGTCCTCGAGCCGGGCGAGGAGGTCGTGGTGGAGCCGGCCCCGTCGTCGGTGTGACGTCCGTCGGCGTGTCGACGGTCGTCGTCGAACAGGTGTTCGGGTAGCGTGGTGCTCGGTGACACGGTCGACCGACCACAGCCCCACCGGCCCCCGGGCCGGTACCCGGGGCCGCGGGCGGGTCGGCCGGGATGTCGGTGGTCGGGCATAGCGTCGCCGCGACAAGACCAGCCCCCGCAGGAGCAGCACGAGGCTGCACGAGACGACGAGGTGGACCCATGCCCGCACCGGACCGCGCCAAGGCCCTGGAGGCCGCGCTCAGCCAGATCGACCGCCAGTTCGGCAAGGGATCGGTCATGCGCCTCGGCGACGAGAGCCGCGCTCCCGTCGAGGTGATCCCGACCGGCTCGATCGCGCTGGACATCGCGCTCGGCATCGGCGGGCTGCCCCGTGGGCGCGTCGTCGAGGTGTACGGGCCGGAGTCCTCCGGCAAGACCACCGTCGCGCTGCACGCCGTCGCCAACGCCCAGAAGGCCGGTGGCATCGCCGCGTTCATCGACGCCGAGCACGCGCTCGACCCCGAGTACGCGAAGAAGCTGGGCGTCGACACCGACGCGCTGCTCGTGTCGCAGCCGGACACCGGTGAGCAGGCGCTCGAGATCATGGACACCCTGATCCGGTCCGGCGCGATCGACATCATCGTCATCGACTCGGTCGCGGCGCTCGTGCCCAAGGCCGAGATCGAGGGAGAGATGGGCGACTCGCACGTCGGTCTGCAGGCGCGACTCATGTCGCAGGCGCTGCGCAAGATCACCGGTGCGCTCAACGCGTCCGGCACCACCGCGATCTTCATCAACCAGCTGCGCGAGAAGATCGGCGTCTTCTTCGGCAGCCCCGAGACGACCACCGGTGGCAAGGCGCTGAAGTTCTACGCCTCGGTCCGCATGGACATCCGGCGCATCGAGACCCTCAAGGAGGGCACCGAGGCGGTCGGCAACCGCACGCGCGTCAAGGTCGTCAAGAACAAGATGGCCCCGCCCTTCAAGCAGGCCGAGTTCGACATCTTGTACGGCGTCGGGATCTCCCGTGAGGGCTCGCTCATCGACATGGGCGTCGAGCACGGCTTCGTCCGCAAGTCGGGTGCGTGGTTCACGTACGAGGGCGACCAGCTCGGCCAGGGCAAGGAGAACGCGCGCAAGTTCCTGCGTGACAACCCGGACCTGGCGAACGAGCTGGACAAGAAGATCAAGGAGAAGCTCGGTATCGGTGCCAAGGTCGACGCCCCGGCCGATGCACCGGTCCCCGTCGACTTCTGAGCCCGATGGGTGAGCTCACCGGCCGGCCCGCGGCACGGCGCCGCGGCCGGCCGGCCGACGAGCCGCCGGAGAGCGGCACCGCCGCCCAGGACACCGAGCCCGACCCCGAGTCGGTCGCCCGTGCGATCGTGCTGCGGCGGCTCACGGGTGCGGCGCAGTCGCGCGCGCAGCTCGCGGACGCCCTGGCACGCCGTGACGTCCCGCCGGAGGTCGCGACCCGGGTGCTCGACCGCTTCACCGAGGTCGGCCTGATCGACGACCAGGAGTACGCCCGCATGTTCGTGCGGACCCGCCACGCCGAGCGAGGCCTCTCGCGGCGTGCGTTGGCGGTCGAGCTGCGGCGCAAGGGCATCGACGACGAGACCGCGACGACCGCGCTCGAGGACGTGGACGACGTCGACGAGGAGCACGCCGCGCGGGAGCTCGTCCGGCGCCGGCTGCGCTCGACGGCAGGCCTCGAGACGGCCGTGCGCGTGCGACGCACGTACGGCGCGCTCGGGCGCAAGGGCTACCCGGGTGGTCTGGTCGCCCGTCTCGTGCGCGAGGAGCTGGCCGCCGAGGGCCTGGACGACGACGGGCTCGCCCCGGACTGAGATCCCGGCCCGGCCGTGTGCACGCGCGGCGGTGCCGACCGCACCGGCACCCGTGCGATCATCCCGGCGTGAGCGGAGCCGTCGTCCCCGAGGTGGGCGCACCGGCGCGTGACCTGCTGGACCGGTGCACGGCGCTGGCGTCGAGCGCGCGCGACGTGCTGGACCACCTCGACGCCACCGTGCTCGCCGTCGGCGACATCGTCGCCCGCGACCGGGAGCGCCGGGTGCGCGCGGAGCTCGCGCTGGTGCCCGTGGCACGCCTCGGTGACGCGACCGACCGCAACCTGCGTCTCGGTCGGCTCGAGGACGCGGGGTACGCGGTCGCCTCCGACCTCCTGGGCGTGCCCGCCGACGTCCTGGAGTCCCTGCCGGGCGTCGGGCCGCGCACCGCGCGGGCGACCGTGGCTGCCGTCGAGCAGCTGGCCGAGGCCGCCGGGGCGGTGGTCGCGCCGCGCCTGCGCCTCGACCGTCCCGACGGGGCCCCCGACGTCCTGGAGACCACGCGGCTCCTCACGCTGCTCGCCCGCACGCTGCGGCTCCGCCCCGTGGTGGAGCCGCACCGCGCGGCCCTGGAGGACCTCGTGCGCACGGTCGGGGCCACCCCCCCCACCGCCGCCGTCCCCCCCACCCCCCAGCCCAAACCCCACCCCCCCCCCA
>JAEWEJ010000203.1 GCA_023389455.1 Actinomycetes bacterium
GTCCCGCCCCACGGGCGGGACCGCGGCAAACGATGGGCCACCGTTGGGCCATCTGCGCGAATCAGGACGCATCGGGCGGCGTGTCGTCTCCGACACGCCGCGACGCACCCGTCGGGTTCGGCTGACACGGGGCCGTCGGTGGTGTGCAATGGGGGAACGTGACTCGCGGACCGTGAGGTCACGACGACGGCGCACCGCCGACACGGCGGAGGGCGACACGAGGGAAGGGGACGCACATGGCGCGTATCGGGGACGGTGCGGACCTTCTCAAGTGCTCGTTCTGCGGCAAGTCCCAGAAGCAGGTGAAGAAGCTCATCGCAGGCCCGGGGGTCTACATCTGCGACGAGTGCATCGACCTCTGCAACGAGATCATCGAGGAGGAGCTCGCCGAGGCCACCGAGGTCGGCATGGTCGAGCTGCCCAAGCCGAAGGAGATCTTCGAGTTCCTCGAGCAGTACATCGTGGGGCAGGAGCCCGCGAAGCGGTCGCTCGCCGTCGCGGTCTACAACCACTACAAGCGCATCCAGGCCGGTGAGGGTGCCCGCACCGCCGGCGAGGAGCAGGTCGAGATCGCCAAGTCGAACATCCTGCTGATCGGCCCCACCGGCTGCGGCAAGACGTACCTGGCGCAGACGCTCGCCAAGATGCTCAACGTCCCGTTCGCGATCGCGGACGCCACGGCCCTCACCGAGGCGGGCTACGTGGGCGAGGACGTCGAGAACATCCTCCTCAAGCTCATCCAGGCCGCTGACTACGACGTCAAGAAGGCCGAGACGGGCATCATCTACATCGACGAGATCGACAAGATCGCCCGCAAGAGCGAGAACCCGTCGATCACGCGCGACGTGTCCGGCGAGGGCGTGCAGCAGGCCCTGCTGAAGATCCTCGAGGGCACGACGGCGTCGGTGCCGCCGCAGGGTGGACGCAAGCACCCGCACCAGGAGTTCATCCAGATCGACACGACGAACGTCCTGTTCATCGTGGCCGGCGCCTTCGCCGGGCTGGACGAGATCATCACGTCGCGCGCAGGTCGCCGCGGCATCGGCTTCGGCTCGCCGATCCACTCCGCCGACGACGTCGACGTCTACGGCGAGGTCATGCCGGAGGACCTGCTGAAGTTCGGGCTCATCCCCGAGTTCATCGGCCGTGTCCCGATCATCACGACGGTCTCGCCGCTCGACCGCGTGGCGCTGGTCCGCATCCTCACCGAGCCGCGCAACGCGCTGGTGAAGCAGTACCAGCGCATGTTCCAGATCGACGGGGTCGAGCTGGAGTTCGAGACGCCCGCGGTGGAGGCGATCGCGGAGCAGGCGCTGCTGCGGGGCACGGGCGCGCGTGGTCTGCGGGCGATCCTCGAGGAGGTCCTGCAGCAGGTGATGTTCGAGGTACCGTCGCGTGACGACGTCGCCCGGGTCGTCATCACGCGTGACGTCGTGCTCGACAACGTCAACCCGACGCTTGTCCCGCGCGACACGCGGGACAAGCGCGCACCGCGCGAGAAGAGCGCGTGAACGCTCCCGGACGCGTGGTCCCCACCGAGCTGGCACGGCTGCGCAACAGCATCGACAACATCGACGCCGCGCTGGTGCACATCCTGGCCGAGCGGTTCAAGGCGACGCAGCGCGTCGGTGTGCTCAAGGCCGAGTTGGGCCTGCCCGCGTCCGACCCGGGCCGGGAGGCCGAGCAGGTCGCACGGTTGCGTCGGCTGGCGCAGGAGGCCGAGCTCGACCCGGTCTTCGCGGAGAAGTTCCTCGCCTTCATCGTCGCCGAGGTGATCCACCACCACGAGGCGATCGCGCAGGACCACGCGCAGCGTCCCTGACGGACGCGCGTCCGGCTTCGGGTGCCCGCCGGGCGAGGGCTGGCGCACCCCCGGGCGGTGACCGATGGTAGAGGGGTCAGCCCCGGTGGGTCCGCACCGGTCACGCGGCGCCGTCGCCGGGGACGCACCCGCGCAGGAGGAGTCCGACCCCATGCACCTGCACTGGCTCAAGCCGCTGCTCGGTCGTCCGGGCCCGTTCGTCACCGTGCACCTCGACGCGTCTCCCGCCGAGGTGGCGGGGGAGTCCGGTCCGATGGACCGGTGGCGCTCGGTGCGCCGGGACCTCGAGCGGGACGGCGCCCCGGCGCCGCTCCTCGACGCGATCGGCGACCGGGTCGCTCAGCCCGACGGCAGGCGGCACGCCCACGGGCGGGTCCTGGTGGCGGACGCCGAGGACGTCGTGGTCGACCGGGTGCTGCGGACCGCTCCGACGGCGTCCCGCGGCGTCTACGGCCCGGTGCCCGCCCTCGCGCCGGCGGTCCGTGCGACCGAGGAGGCGGTGGTGCTGCTGCTGGTCGCGGTCGACAGGAACGGGGCCGACCTGCGGTGGGTCGACGCGGACGAGCCGACGGCGCGCGGGCAGGAGGGCGAGACCGTCGACGGGGGGCACGACGAGGTCCACAAGAGCCGCGAGAGCGGCATCGAGCGACGGGGCCAGACGCGCGCCGAGGACTCGTGGCACCGCAACGCCGAGACGGTCGCCGCGGCGGTGAACCGCCGGGTGGCGGAGCGGGAGCCCGGGCTGGTGGTGCTCACGGGTGACGTCCGGACGGTGCCGCTCGTGCGCGACTCCCTGGACCAGCACGCCCGCCGCCTGGCCGTCGAGGTCCCGGGCGGGGGCCGTGGCGACGGCATCCACCAGGAGGCGTTCGCGACGCGCGTCGCCCAGGCCGTCGACGGGCTGCGGGCACGACGCCGCGCGGAGCAGGTCGACCGGTACCGCGAGGGACGTGGCCGGGGTGGTGGTGCCGTGACAGGGCTGGACGACGTCGTCGAGGTGCTGCGCCGCGGACAGGTCGACGAGCTCGTGGTCGCCCTCGACGTCCTCGACGGTGCGCTCGCCGAGCGTCAGGTGTGGATCGGCCCGGACCCCCTGCAGGTCGCCGTGACCCGGGCCGACCTCACGGACATCGGAGTCGTCGACGGGGAGTGCCGCGAGCTGCCCGCCCAGGTCGCGCTGGTGCGCGCCGTGGTCGGTCAGGACGCCGGCATCACGCTGGTCGAGGACGGTGACGTCGAGCTCGTCGACGGCGTCGGCGCGGTGCTGCGCTGGGCAGACGGCTCGACGCCCAGCGAGTCGGTGCCGACGCAGTCGGCGGACACCCGCCGGCTGCGCTCGGGGGCGTGACCCGCCCGCCGGTCAGTGCCCGGGGCGCGTGTCCACGTAGAGCTGCTCGATCTGCGGTGCGAAGCTCTGCAGCACGGCCGCCCGCTTCACCTTGAGCGACGGCGTCAGGAAGCCGTTCGCCTCGGTGAAGTCGCTCGTGAGCACCGTGATCTTGCGGATCGACTCGGCCCGCGAGACCGCCTCGTTGGCGCGGGTGACGGCGCGGTCGAGCGCCTCGAGCACCCTCGGGTTCGCCGCGGCCGTGGGGACGTCCATGGGGGGCAGGTCGTGCATCGCCAGCCACCCCGGCAGCATCTCCGCGTCGAGGGTCACCAGCGCCCCGATGAACGGGCGCTGGTCGCCGACGACGACGACCTGGCTCACCAGCGGGTGGCCGCGCAGCCGGTCCTCGAGGAGCGCGGGTGCGACGTTCTTGCCGCCCGCGGTGACGATGATCTCCTTGCTGCGCCCGGTGATGCGCAGGTACCCGTCCTCGTCGAGGGTGCCGATGTCGCCGGTCTTGAACCACCCGTCGACCAGGGCCTCGGCGGTCTCCTCGGGCATGTGCCGGTAGCCGCGGAAGATGTGCGGCCCGGAGATCCAGATCTGGCCGTCGTCGTCGACCTTGACGGAGGTGGCAGGCATCGGCGGGCCGACGGTGCCGATCTTCGTCAGGCCGGGCCGGTTCACCGTGGCCGGGGCGGTGGTCTCGGTCAGCCCGTAGCCCTCGAGCACGTGCACGCCGATGCCGCGGTAGAAGTGCCCGAGCCGCTCGCCGAGCGGTGCACCGCCGGACACGGCGTACTCGACGTTGCCGCCGAGCGCCGCCCGCAGCTTGCGGTGCACGAGCGCGTCGGCCGCGCGGTGCTGGGCGCGCAGGGCCGCGCTCGGCCCGGACGGGGTGTCCAGCGCGCGGGAGTAGGCGATGGCGACCTTGGCGGCCCAGCGGAAGATGCGCAGCGAGGCGCCGTGGCCGGCCTTCTGCTCCGAGGAGTTGTAGACCTTCTCGAACACGCGCGGCACCGCGAGCAGGTAGCTGGGCTTGAAGGAGGCGAGGTCGGGCAACAGGTTGCGGGTGTCCGGGGTGTGGCCCATGACCGCGCCCGACTCGACGCAGAGCACCTCGATGAACCGCGCGAAGACGTGCGCGAGCGGCATGAACAGCAGCGTGCGCGACGTGGGCTTGGACACGACCTCGCCCAGGCCGACCGCGCCGTTGCGGGCCAGCTCGACGAAGTTGCCGTGCGTCAGCTCGACGCCCTTGGGCCGGCCCGTGGTGCCCGAGGTGTAGATGATCGTCGCCAGGTCGGACCCCCGGGCGAGCACGCTGCGCCGGTCGATCTCGTTGTCGGACACGTCCATGCCCCGCGTGACGAGCGTGTCGATCGCGCCCTCGTCGATGACGAGCACCTCGCTCAGCCCCGGCAGGTCGTCACGGACCTGCGCGACGACGGCCGCGTGCGCCGGGGTCTCGACGACCGCGAGGCGCACCCCGGAGTCCGACGCGATCCACCGCACCTGCTCGGCCGACGACGTCTCGTAGATCGGGACCCCGACCGCACCCGCCGTCCAGATCGCGAAGTCGAGCTGCGTCCACTCGTAGCGCGTGCGGCACATGATCGCGACGCGGTCACCGGGCTGCACGCCGACGGCGACCAGGCCCTTCGCGATGGCGCGGACCTCGGCGACGAACGCCGCGACCGTCACGGGCTGCCACGTCCCCCCGAGGCCGGTCTGCCGCTCCGCGAGCACCCCCTGCGCGTCGCGCTCCAGCCGGCCGGCGAGCAGCGTGCAGAGGGAGGCGCTCGGGTCGGGCTCGACGAGAGTGGGGGAGGTGTACTCGGGCATGGGGGAAGGCTCCTGGAGGCGGACGGACGTCATCACGACACTAGTGCGCGTGAGCGTCAGCCCTGGGGGTGCTGGTGCGTGGGATCGAGCACACGCTGGAGGAATGCCTGGGTGCGCTCCTCGCGGGGCGCGCCGATGACCTGGTCGGCCGGGCCGGACTCGACGACGAGGCCGTCGTCCATGAACACGACGCGGTCGCCGACCTCGCGGGCGAAGGCCATCTCGTGGGTGACGACGATCATGGTCATGCCGGCGTCGGCGAGGTCGCGCATGACGCCGAGGACGTCGCCGACGAGCTCGGGGTCGAGCGCGGACGTGGGCTCGTCGAACAGCATGAGCTGGGGGTCCATCGACAGCGCTCTCGCGATCGCCACGCGCTGCTGCTGACCGCCGGACAGCTGCCCGGGCACGGCGTGGGCGCGGTCGGCCAGGCCGACCCGCTCGAGGTTCGCCAGCGCGACGCGCTCCGCCTCCTCGCGCGAGCGGCGCAGCACCCCGCGCTGGGCCATCGTGCAGTTCTCGAGCACGGACTTGTGCCCGAACAGGTTGAACTGCTGGAAGACCATGCCGACGTGGGTGCGCACGCGGTCGATGTCGACGTCGGGGTCGGTCACCTCGACGCCGAGCACGTCGACCCGCCCGGAGGTCGGCTGCTCGAGCAGGTTCACGCAGCGCAGCAGCGTGGACTTGCCGGAACCCGACGGACCGATGACGCAGACCACCTCGCCCGCGGCGACCTCGAGGTCGATGCCGCGCAGCACCTCGCGCTCGCCGAACGACTTGTGCAGGTCCTTGACGGAGACGACCGTGCCGTCGGTGGGGCTGTCGCTCACTTGCCGCGTCCCTTCGCTGCCGTGCGCCGCTCCAGCCAGCGCGTGAGCTGGCCCAGCGGCAGGGTGATGATGAGGTAGCAGGCGCCCGCGACGAACAGCGCGGTCAGGCCGCCCTGCGCGGTGCTCAGCGCGTCGCGGCCGATCTTCGTGAGCTCGTACTCCGCGACCTGCATGCCGAGCAGGAACACGAGCGACGTGTCCTTGGTCAGCAGGATGATCTCGTTGGTCAGGGGCGGCAGCACGATGCGGAACGCCTGCGGCATGACCACCTGGACGAGGGTGCGCCCGTGGGACATGCCCAGCGACCGCGCCGCCTCGATCTGGCCGCGCGGGACCGCCTGGATGCCGGCACGCAGCGTCTCGGCGATGTACGCGGACGACACGACGCCGAGCGCGATGGACGCCTTGGCCAGCATCGAGGGGATGTTGACGCCGAACGCGATCGGCACGGCGAAGCCGACCGACAGCACGACGAGCAGCGCGGGGATGCCGCGGAAGAACTCGATGTAGGCGGTCGCGATCCACCGGTACGCGGGGACGGACGACAGCTTCATGAACGCGAGCAGGGCACCGAGCGGCAGGCCCACGGCGAACGCGCCGAGGGTGTACTTCACGGTGTTCCACAGGCCCATCGGCATGCGGCCCGCGAGCTCGGCGGCGACGGCGGGGTCGAACAGCTGGGTGGTGACGTTCGACCAGTCCGTCAGCGTGACGACGGCGACGACCGCGGCGGCGAGCAGCCCGTACTGCACGGCACGGGTGATCCGGGCGCGGGTGCGCGGGCTCGTCCGGCGGCGGCCGGGTGGCATCTGCAGGGTCTGCGGGGCGGTGGTCATGCGCACTCCCGGGTCGTGGCGGTGGGGGGGCGGGGGGGGGCCGGCCCCGCACCACGCGGGGCGTCAGTCGGCGAGGGGCGCGGTGCCGATGCGCTCGGTGTAGATGGCGTCGTAGGTGCCGTCCTCGTGGATCCGCTCGAGCGTCGCGTCCACGGCCTCGAGGAGGGCGGTGTTCCCCTTCTTCACGCCGAGCCCGTACTGCTCGCCGGTCGGGAAGGTGCTGGTGACCTCGAGGCCGTCGGAGACGAACGCCCCGAGCACCGCGATGTCGTTGACGACGGCGTCGACCTGACCGGTCTTCAGCGCCTGGATCTGCAGCCCGAGGTCCTCGAACTGCACCGGGGTCAGTCCCTGCTCCTCGACCCAGGTCTCGCCCGTGGTCGCCATCTGGACGGCGATCTTCTTGCCGGCGAGGGAGTCGACGTCCTCGATGCCCGAGCCCTCGGTCACGAGCAGGCCCTGGTCGGCGTCGAAGTACGGCTGCGAGAAGTCGAACTTCGCGGCGCGCTCGTCGGTGATCGTCAGGCCGGACGCGCTGATGTCGCAGGCGCCCGTGTTGAGCGACGCCCCCGACTCAAGGGTGTCGAACGGCGTGACGAGGACCTCGAGGTCCAGTCCGAGGTCCTCGGCCACCTCGCGCGTGATGTCGATGTCGAGGCCGACGATCTCACCGTTCTCGTCCTCGAACTCGAAGGGCTCGAAGGGCGGGTTGGTGCACACGGTGAGCGTGCCCGGCGTGACGAGCGCGAGCTCGCCGTCGCCGGCCGCTGCGTCCTGGTCGGCAGAGCCGGAGCAGGCGGTCAGGGCGATCAGGGCGGCCGCGGCGAGCGCGGCGGCGGGCAGGGGGTGGCGCATGGGGATCCTTCCGAGCGAGCTGTGCGCGCATAACTATACGCGCCACATCATTCCTATCCGGCATGACGACGCCCGGGACCTGGGTCCCGGGCGTCGTGGTACGGGGCGGCGGGGTGCGGTGGCCGACGGCCCGCACGCGTGCGGGGTCAGCGGGCGACGGCCTCGCCCAGCACCGCGTCGCGCGCCACCACGGTCTCACCGCTGCCGACCGCGATCTCGAGCGTCCCGGTGGCCCGGCCCGCGTTGCGCACGTCGTCCAGCGCGGCCTCGACACCGGCGCGCAGCGCGTCCGGCACCTCCAGCACGGCGTGCTCGACGGGGGTGCGCATCGAGACCTTGGCCTCGGACTTCACCTTGCGGAGCGCGGCGAGCGCGGCGCCCGCACCGGCCACGAGACCCGGGTCGGCGTCGCCCGCCGCGGACCGCAGCGCGTCGCTCGTCGGCCAGGGCGCCCGGTGCACGGTGCCCTCGCGCCACCACGACCAGACCTCCTCGGTCGCGTACGGCAGCACGGGGGCGAACAGGCGCAGCAGCGTGTCCAGCGCCAGGCCGAGCGCCGCCCGGGCCGAGGCCGTGGCGGACGTCACGTCCGCCGCCGCAGCGCCCGCGCCGTACGCGCGGTCCTTGACCAGCTCGAGGTAGTCGTCGCAGAACGTCCAGAAGAACGTCTCGGTCAGCTCCAGCGCCCGGGTGTGGTCGTACGCCTCGAGCGCGGCGGTCGCCTGGTCGACGACGTCCGCGAGCCCCGCGAGCATCGCGCGGTCGAGCTGCTCGGTCACCTGCGCGGGGTCGAGCGACACGGGCTCGTCCGCGGGCCCGAACGACAGGACGAACTTGCTGGCGTTGAGGACCTTGATCGCCAGGCGGCGGCCGATCTTCATCTGACCGACCTCGAAAGCCGCGTCCGTGCCCAGGCGCGCGCTGGCCGCCCAGTACCGCACCGCGTCGGAGCCGTGCTCCTCCAGCAGGCTCATGGGCGTGACGACGTTGCCCTTGGACTTGCTCATCTTCTTGCGGTCCGGGTCGAGGATCCAGCCGCTGATCGCGGCGTGCTTCCACGGCAGGGAGCCGGACTCGAGGTGCGCCCGCACGACGGTGGAGAACAGCCAGGTGCGGATGATGTCCTGTCCCTGGGGGCGCAGGTCCATGGGGAACGTGCGGGAGAACAGGTCGGGGTCGTCGAGCCACCCGCACGCGATCTGCGGGGTCAGCGAGCTCGTCGCCCAGGTGTCCATGATGTCGGGGTCGCCGACGAACCCGCCGGGCACCCCGCGCTGGTCGGCCGTGTAGCCGGCCGGGACGTCGCTGGACGGGTCGATCGGCAGGGACGCCTCGTCGGGCACCAGCGGCGCGTCGTACTGCGGCTCGCCCTGCGCGTCGAGCGGGTACCACACGGGGATCGGGACGCCGAAGAACCGCTGGCGCGACACGAGCCAGTCGCCGTTCAGGCCGCCGACCCAGTTCTCGTAGCGCACGCGCATGAAGTCCGGGTGGAAGGCGAGCTCGTCGCCGCGCGCGAGCAGCTCCGCACGCAGGTCCTCGTCGCGGCCGCCGTTGCGGATGTACCACTGGCGGCTGGTGACGATCTCGAGGGGCTTGTCGCCCTTCTCGTAGAAGTTCGCCTTGCGCTGCGTGGGCACCGGGTCGCCCAGCAGGTCGCCCGACTCGCGCAGCCCGGCCACGACGGCCTCGCGCGCGCTGAACGTGGTCTTGCCGGCCAGCTCGCCGTAGACCGCGCGCCCGGCGTCCGACGTCAGCCACTCCGGGTTCTCGCGCAGGATGCGCCCGTCGCGGCCGACCACCGAGCGCGTCGGCAGCCGCAGCTCGCGCCACCACTGCACGTCGGTGAGGTCGCCGAAGGTGCAGCACATGGCGATGCCGGCGCCCTTGTCCGGCTCGGCGGCCGGGTGGGCGAGCACGGGCACCTCGACGCCGAACAGCGGGCTGGTCACCGTGGTGCCGAACAGGTGCTGGTACCGCTCGTCGTCGGGGTGCGCGATGAGGGCGACGCACGCCGGCAGCAGCTCGGGGCGCGTCGTCTCGATGACGACGGCCTCACCGTCGGGCCGGTGGAAGGCCACCTTGTGGAACGCGCCGGGGTAGTCGCGGGCCTCGAGCTCGGCCTGCGCGACGGCGGTCTGGAACGTCACGTCCCACAGCCCCGGCGCCTCGGCCTGGTAGGCCTCGCCGCGGCCGAGGTTGCGCAGGAACGCGCGCTGGGAGACCGCCCGGGCGCGCGCGCCGATGGTCTGGTAGGTCATGGACCAGTCGACCGACAGGCCCAGGCGGCGCCACAGGGCCTCGAACTGCACCTCGTCCTCGGCGGACAGGCGCTCGCACAGCTCGATGAAGTTGCGGCGCGACACGGGCACCTGGTCGGCGGGCTTGACCGTCTTGCCGTCCGTGCCCTCGTGCGGCGGGACGAACCCCTCGACGTAGGGCAGCGACGGGTCGCAGCGCACGCCGTAGTAGTTCTGCACGCGGCGCTCGGTCGGCAGGCCGTTGTCGTCCCAGCCCATCGGGTACATCACCGCGCGGCCGCGCATCCGCTGGAAGCGGGCGACCACGTCGGTGTGCGTGTACGAGAACACGTGGCCGACGTGCAGCGACCCCGAGACGGTCGGGGGAGGCGTGTCGATGGAGTACACCTGGTCGCGCTCGGCGGTCCGGTCGAACGTGTAGGTGCCCTCGTCGGCCCACGTGCGCGACCAGCGCTCCTCGAGGCCGTCCACCGTGACCTTGTCCGGTACCTGGCGGGCGGCGTGGGCGCTCGTCGGGGTCTCGGGGCTGGGGGTCAGGTCGCTCATGGTCACCCATCCTCCCAGATCGAGGCGCCCGGCCGTGCACGGCCCGGCGCCTCGACCGCGGGCCCACCGACGTCGCGCGTCAGTCGGTGAGCGGGCCCCCGCGGGCGTCCAGGAGGTCCTGCAGCACGACCTGCTCGCGGGTCTGGGAGTCGACGATGCCCTGCGCGAGCCGCGTCACCTCCGGGTGCCGGGCGTGCTCGGCCGCGTACCGGGCCATGTCCACCCCGCCGACGTGGTGGTCGATCATCAGGGAGAGGAACAGGCGCTCGGCGTCGGTCCCGTCGGCGTCACGCAGCGCCGCCATGTCGGCGGTCTGCACCCAGCCCGGCATGGCCGACAGCCTGCCACCGGTGCCGGGCGTGTGCGCGTGCCCCGCGTCCTCGGCCATCCAGGCCATCGGGCCCTCGGGGGAGGCGGCCGGAAGGCCCCACAGCCGCAGCCAGGCCGCCATCTGGCCGATCTGCTGCTGCTGGATCGTGAGGATGTCGAGCGCGATCGCGCGCAGCGTCTCGTCGTCGGACCGGTCCCGGACCAGGACCGCGAGCTCGACGGCCTGCGCGTGGTGGGCCTGCATGTCGCGCGCGAACCCCGCGTCCACCGACCGGTCGGACGGCGTCGCCGCGTCGGGCCGGGCGACGAGGGTCGCGCCGACCGCCGTGCCCACGAGCAGCGCGAGCAGGACCAGGACCGCCACGACCGCTCGCCCGGTGCCCGTGAGCCCGGCGAACGCCTGGCCGAGGGCCGACCGGGGCGCCGGGGCAGCCGCCGCTGCGTCCGGGCCGGCCTGCGTCACGCCGGCGAGCCCACGCCGTTGCTGCACAGCGCGCCGTTCTCCGGGAGCTCGGGGTTGAGCAGGTACTTGCGCAGGAACACCGGCAGGCGGTCGTCGGTGGCGTCGTCGACCTGGAGCTGGAAGCCCCACGCGGTGGCCACCACGGGCGACGGCAGGTCGACGTACGGCGACACCAGCACGTACGGCTGGCCGTCGGCGAGCGCGTGCAGCGCCGCCACCTGGTCCGCGGGGAGCTCGGGGTCGTGCGTGATCCAGACCGCGCCGTGCTCGAGGGAGTGCACCGCGTGCTCGTCGACCACGGGCGCGTCGTAGACGCCGCAGTTCTGCCAGACGGCGTTGTGCTCGCCGCCGGCGGGGGGCGTCTGCGGGTAGTCGACCTCGGTGGTGACGTGGTCGAACTTCAGCCCCTCGAACGCCTCGACGCCCTCGATGTCGCTCGCGGCCCGGGCGGTGAGCTCGGACGTCCGCCGCGACTCGCCCACGAGCACGACGGCGGTCGCGGTCACCAGCCCGGCGACCAGGGCGCCCACGACGCCGACGACGACCGCGGTGCGCCGGCGCGACGAGCGGCGCTGCTGGGCCTGGATCTCGGCGAGCCGGGCGGCGCGCTCGTCGCGCGGGGAGGACTTGCTCATACGGGTGTCTCCGTCTCGAGGGCGGGGGCTGGGTGGGTCAGGCTACGCGAAGTTGAACCGTCAACCAAGGGCCGGTCGCGGGGTGGGGCCGTCGGCGGGCCCGGCGTCGCGACGGCCTCGACCGCACCGGCGGCCGCCGCTAGCGTGTCGCACCGAGGAGCCGACGCCCGCGCGGACCGCGCCTCCGACGGCGTCGGGCTCTCGGTGCCGTCCCCCTCCCCGCCACGGCCGCGAGCCGCGCCGGCGGACCGAGAACCGGGAGACAAGGTGCAGGGCTCCGGCGCGCGCAGCATCGGGATCGTCGCAGGGCTGGTCGCCGCCCTCGCCTTCGCCACGAGCGGGCCGGTGGTCAAGCCGCTGCTCGCCGCGGGCTGGAGCCCCGGCGCCGCGATCGTCGTGCGGCTCACCGTGGGTGCGGTGCTGCTGGCGGGCCCGGCGGTGTGGGCGCTGCGGGGGCGCTGGTCCGCCCTGCGCGACGACTGGTCCGTCGTGGTGGGGCTCGGGCTGCTGGGGGTGGCGGGCGCCTCGACGCTGTACTTCCTGGCCGTCGACCGGCTGCCCGTCGCGGTCGCGCTGCTCGTCGAGTACACCGGGCCGCTGCTCCTGGTGCTGTGGTCCTGGGTGCGCACGCGCCGCGCGCCGGCCGGCGCGACGCTGGCGGGCGCGGCGCTGGCGATGGGCGGGCTCGTCCTCGTCCTCGGCGTCACGGGGACGCTGCGGCTCGACCCGCTCGGTCTGGTCTTCGCCGCGGGGGCTGCGGTGGGCAACGCCGCGTACTTCGCGCTGACGGCCCGGCCGATCACCCTGCCCCCGGTGAGCCTGGCCGGGGCGGCGATGACGGTGGGGGCGCTGGTCGTGGTCCTGCCGGCGGCCGTCGGCGTGCTGCCCGTCGTCGCACCGGACGTCCGCGTCGAGCTGCTGGGGGCGCAGGTGCACTGGGCGGTCCCGCTGCTCGTCGTCGCCGCGGTGCCCACCGCGTTCGCGTACGGCGTCTCGGCCGTGTCCGTGCGGCTGCTGGGGGAGCGGCTCGCGTCGTTCCTCGCGCTGTCCGAGGTGCTGCTCGCGGTGCTCCTCGCGTGGGTGCTGCTCGGCGAGCAGCCCCTGGTCGTGCAGGGCGTCGGCGCGGTGCTGGTCGTCGCGGGCGTCGCGCTGGTGCGGACCGGTGCCGACCGCGACGTCCGCCGTGGCGCCGCCCCCGTCCCGGCCGTCGAGGTGCCGACGGCGTCGCCGGGCTGAGGACCGGGGGCCCGTCCTGCCCCGGCCGGGTGCCGGACGGCGTCGGTGCGGGTCATGCGTCGTCCCCTCGTCGGCACCGGCACGACTCTGTCCCGGCGTGGCGCACCGCGCCAGGGGCACCGCGCAGGTGAAACAGTTCGGTCGTCCCGCCGGTCCCGCGGCGGGCGGTCCCGTGGTGGGCTGGACCGGTGCAGGTCCGTGCCGTCAGCCCGTCCGCGCTCGCGTCCCACGTCGTCGCGGCGGTGCTCGCGGCGCCGGGGCGGTGCCGGGTGCTCGTCGACGGCGCCCCCGAGGTCGGGCCCCGCGCGCTCGCCGACGCCCTCGTCGAGCCGCTGCGCACCGCAGGTCGTCCGGTGGTGCGGGTCCACGCGGACGACTTCCTGCGACCGGCCTCGCTGCGGTACGAGCACGGGCGTCGGGACCCCGACGCGTACCTCGAGGACCGGCTCGACGCGGGAGCCCTCGCCCGTGAGGTGCTCGACCCGTTCGCCGCCGACGGCACCTACCTGCCGTCGCTCTGGGACGCCGCGCGCGACCGTGCCACCCGGGCGGCGCGTCGGCACGCACCGCCGCGCGCCGTGCTCGTCGTGGACGGCGAGCTGCTGCTGGGCCGGTGGCTCGACGCCGAGCTCACCGTGCACCTCACGGTGCGCGCGGCGACCCTGGCGCGGCGGCTGGGCGACCAGGACGCGTGGAGGGCGCCCGCCTACGCGCGCTACGAGCAGGAGGTCGCACCGCAGGAGGCCGCGGACGTGGTCGTCCGGGTGGACGACCCGCGCCACCCCGCGCTCGTCCTGCCGTGAGCGGCCCGTGCGACCCGGCCCGCGCCGCCGGCACGTGCCGGGCTAGGCTCGACGGCAGAGGGGACGAGCACCGAGGAGGGCACCACGTGACGAGTCTGACGGTCGGCTACGCAGCGATGCTGGAGCAGTTCCACCCGCGCGAGGCGGTGGAGCTGTCCGCGTACGCCGAGCAGCACGGGTTCTCCGGGGTGATGGCGGCCGACCACTTCCAGCCGTGGGTGCCCGCGCAGGGGCAGTCGTCGTTCGTCTGGAACGTGCTCACCGCGATCGGTGAGCGCACCACCGGTGACATGGGACCCGGGGTGACCGCCCCGACGTTCCGCTGGCACCCCGCGATGGTCGCGCAGGCGTCCGCGACGCTCGCCGCGATGTACCCCGGGCGGCACTGGCTGGGCCTCGGCTCGGGCGAGGCTCTCAACGAGCACGTCGTGGCCGGGTACTGGCCAGAGGCGCCCGAGCGCATCAACCGCATGTTCGAGGCCATCGACGTCATCAAGAAGCTCTTCTCCGCCTCGCTCGCGGGCAAGGACGTCAAGCACGCCGGGCAGTTCTACAAGCTCGAGTCGACGCGGCTGTGGACGATGCCGGAGGAGGCGCCGGAGATCCTCGTCGCCACCGCGGGCCCGGTGACGGCCAAGCGCACCGGGCGCCACGCGGACGGCATCATCACCGTCGGCGCCCCGCTGGAGAAGATCAGCGGCCTGTTCGGCAAGTTCGCCGAGGGGGCGCGTGAGGCCGGCAAGGACCCCGACGCGATGCCGAAGGTCCTCCAGCTCCACATGTCGTGGGCCGAGACGGACGAGCAGGCGCTCGCCAACGCGATGCACGAGTGGCCGAACGGCGGCATGAAGTTCCCCAAGGCCGACATCCGCTCGCCGTTCGACTTCGAGCAGATGGCCAAGCTCGTGCGTCCCGAGGACTTCACGGGCCGCATGGTGATCTCCGCCGACCCCGACGTGCACCGTGCGGAGATCCAGAAGTACGTGGACCTCGGGTTCGACCGCATCTACCTGCACAACGTGGGCCGCAACCAGCGCGAGTGGATCGAGGTCTTCGGTCGCGACGTGCTCCCGAAGCTGTCGAGGTGAGCGTGGGCGAGCTGCGGGTCTGGGCTCCCGAGGGCATCCCGGAGGTCGTGCCCGGCGACGACCTCGTCGCGCTGCTCCTGGAGGCGCTGCGCGCCGACGCCGACCCGGAGCACGCCCTCACGGACGGTGACGTCGTCGTCGTCACCAGCAAGGTGGTCTCCAAGGCGGAGGGGCGCGTGGTCGCCGCGGACGACCGTGAGCAGGCCATCACGGACGAGACCGTGCGCGTCGTGGCGACCCGCGAGCACGCCGGTGGCGTCACCCGGATCGTCGAGAACCGGCTGGGGCTGGTGATGGCCGCCGCGGGCGTCGACGCCTCGAACACGCCCGAGGGCACCGTGCTGCTCCTGCCCGTCGACCCCGACGCGTCCGCCCGTGCGCTGCGGGCCGGGCTGGCCGCCGCCTCCGGCGTCCGACTCGGGGTGATCGTCACGGACACCGCGGGCCGGCCGTGGCGGCAGGGCGTCACCGACCTGGCCATCGGTGCCGCCGGCGTCGAGGTGCTGGACGACCTGCGCGGCGAGCTCGACACGTTCGGCCGGCCGCTGACGATGACCGTGGCCGCCGTCGCCGACGAGATCGCGAGCGCCGCGGAGCTCGTCAAGGGCAAGGCGTCGGGCCGGCCCGTGGCCGTGGTGCGCGGCGTGGGGCACGTCGTGACCGACGACGACGGCCCCGGCGCGCGCGTGCTGGTGCGCACCGGTCCGGACGACATGTTCCACCAGGGCTCCGCCGAGGCGTACGCGCAGGGCTGGAAGGACGCGCTGGAGCGTCCCGCCCCCTGAGCCGGCGCGGCCGCGCGCCACGGCGGTACCGCGCCGCGCGTGGTCACCGCGCGCGTCGTACTGTCGTGCGCGGTGACCACGGACGACACGTACCAGCCGGACCCCCGGCGCTGGAAGGCCCTGACGGTCTGCCTCGCCGCGGGGTTCATGACGCTGCTCGACGTGAGCATCGTCAACGTGGCGCTGCCCTCCGTGCAGGCGGCGCTGGGCGCGTCCGACGCGGTGCTGCAGTGGGTCGTGTCGGGGTACGCGCTCGCGATCGGGCTCGTGCTCGTCGCGGCGGGACGCGTCGGCGACGCGCTCGGGCGACGTGACGTCTTCATCGCCGGTGTCGTGGTGTTCGCCGGCGGGAGCCTGCTCGCGGGCACCGCGCAGGACGGGACGTGGCTGGTGGTCGCGCGGCTCGTGCAGGGCGTCGGCAGCGGCGTCGTCGGCCCGCAGGTCTCGGGCCTGATCCAGCAGCTCTTCCGCGGGCCGGAGCGTGGCGTGGCGTTCGGCCGTTTCGGCACGGTCGTCGGGATCTCGACCGCGGTCGGGCCGCTGCTCGGCGGCGTGATCCTCGCGCTCGCGGGTCCCGAGGAGGGCTGGCGCTGGGTCTTCCTCGTCAACCTGCCGGTCGCCGCGCTGGCCGTGCTCCTGGCCCTGCGCTACCTCGACCCGCCCGACCGGCGCGAGCGGGTGGCCGACCTCGACCTGGTCGGTGCCCTCCTGCTGGGGCTGGGGGTCGTGGGCGTCCTGTGGCCGACGGTGTCGCGGGCGTGGGGTCCGTGGAGCCTGGCGGTGGCGGGCGGCGGCGTGGTCGCGCTCGCGGCGTTCGTTCGGTGGGAGCAGCGGGTGACCGCCCGCGGCGACGTGCCGATGGTGCAGCCGTCGCTGTTCCGCCGCCGCGGGTTCAGCGCGGGCGCGCTGCTCGCCCTGCTCTACTTCTCCGGCTTCACCGCGGTGTTCTTCGTCCTGGCCCTCTTCTTCCAGGCCGGCGCCGGGTACACGCCCCTGCAGGCCGGTGCCGCGATCACGCCGTTCGCGCTCGGGTCGGCCGTGAGCTCGGTGGTCGGGGGGCGGCTGGTGGGCGGCCAGGGCCGGCGCGTCGTCGTCGGCGGCCTGCTGATCGTGCTCGTCGGGGTGCTGGCCACCGACCTCGTCGTCGGTCTGCGCGGCGCCCGCGACGACGTCGGCCTGTGGACCGTGCTGCCGCTGCTGGTCGCGGGCATCGGCTCGGGCCTCGTCATCGCACCGAACCAGACGGTGACCCTGTCCTGCGTGCCGGTGCCGCAGGCAGGTGCCGCGGGCGGTGTGCTGCAGACCGGGCAGCGGCTGGGCGCCGCCACCGGCATCGCGGTCGTCGGCAGCCTGTACTTCACGGGCGTCGGCGACGGCGACGCGGCCGCGGGCGTGGCGCACGGGCTGCGTGCCACCGTCGCGCTCGTCGGGCTGGCGCTCGCGGTCGGTGTCCTGGACCTCGTCCGGACGTCGCGGCGCGTCCGTGCGGAGACCACGTGACCGGGCCCGGCGTGCCGCCCGTGGACGTCCCCGCCGCCGGACCGGGCGACCGGCCGGGCGACGAGCGTGCCGCCGAACCCGTCGTCGGCCCCGGCGTCCCTCCCGAGTCGCCCGACGTCCCGGAGATCGTCCTCGTGGTCGACGCCGCCAACGTCGTCGGCTCACGTCCCGACGGGTGGTGGCGCGACCGCGCCGGCGCGGCGTCACGGCTGCTGGACCGCCTGACGCGGGTGGTCGAGCGCACCGTGACCGGCCCGTCGGGTGCGCCGGTGCACGTCGTGCGGGTCGACGTCGTGCTCGAGGGGCAGGCGCGCGCGGCCGTCGACCCCGGCGTGCCCGGCCTCGTGGTGCACCTCGCGCCGCACGACGGGGACACCGAGGTGGTCGCCCGCGCGCAGGCCGCGGTGTCGTGCGCCGTCGTCGTCACCGCCGACCGCGGCCTGCGGGCCCGTCTCGGGGCCGTGCCCGTCGTCGGCCCCGGGTGGTGGCACCGGCTCGACGAGACGCTCACCGACCCGGGGGAGGCCGGCGCCCCGCAGGACGGGGCCGCCCCGCCCCGTCCGAGCTGACCGCGGGCGTCAGCCTGTCGTCGCCGCCGGGCGGCCGTACACGAGGTGTCGGTACAGCGACTCGGCCGGTCCCCGGCGGCCCGCGGCCTCGAGCGCGACGGCCACGACGACGGTCACCAGCCACACGCCCACCGCCCAGGTGACCACCTGGGCCGTCCCCAGCCCCGCACCCAGACCGCCCGCCCACGGCGCCAGAGGCAGCACGAACAGCACCGACTGCAGCAGGTAGCACGTGAGCGAGCGCACCCCGACGGCGCGCACGGCCCGTCCGACGGGTCCCGACGTCGTGCCGCGCGTGGCGACGACCCAGCCGACGAGCGCCGCGAACGCGACGCCTCCGGCAGCCCCCGTCACGAAGTGCAGGGTGCCGCTGCCGATCACGTCCAGCACCGACGGGTCCCGCAGCCGCGCCACCGCTGTGGCGAACGGCAGGCCGCCGAGCACGCTGACCGTCAGGCCGACGACCGCGGTCCGGCGCAGCAGCCGCACGTGGTCCGCCGGACGCTCCAACAGCTCGCGCCGCGCCGCCCACAGGCCGACGAGCAGGAGCGGGAGCGCCAGGAACGCGCCGCCCGGCGCGGCGATCGCGCCGCCGGCGAGCCGCATCAGCAGCGCCAGCAGCGGGCTCCCGGTGGTGGTCGACGCGAGGGCGTCGGACGTGCCGAGCGACGGGTCGAGCACCAGCGCGCTCTCCAGCAGACCGTCGGCCAGGCCGGCGAACGGCAGCACCAGCGCCGCCGTCAGGAGCAGCGCGCGGTCAGGCACCCGCACGAAGGCGACCGCCAGCAGCCCCGCCAGCCCGTACGCCCCCAGGATGTCGCCCTCGAACAGCAGCACCAGGTGCGCGACGCCGAACGCCAGCAGGACGGCGGCGCGCCGCAGGAGGTCGCCGCGGCAGACCGGCCACGGGACCCCGGCCGCGGCGCGTCGGCGCACGACCACGCCGATGCCGTACCCGTACAGCAGCGCGAACATCGGCATGGTCCGGTGATCGACCAGCAGCGAGACCACGCCGTCCACGGCCCGGTCGAGCACGGAGCCGTCCACCGGTCGGGCGCCGAGCCCGATGGCGTCGGGCGCCAGGTGCATCACGGAGTTCGCGATCGCGATGCCCAGCAGTGCCAGTCCGCGCGCCACGTCGGGCGCCACCGCCCGCTGCGCCGTCGGCACGGGTCCCACGCGCGGCGGCGGGAACCGGTGGGCGCCGACCGGCGGAGCGTGCGTGGCGGGTGACGTCGGGGGCGGCGGCGGCGTCGTCATGGCGTCATCGTCGTGGGTCGGGCATCGCGTCCGCGTCGGCCGCGCGGCCGGTACCCGGGTCGGTCCCGGGACGGATGCGCGGGTCGAGAGGTCGTCAGCCGGGGGTTCCCGCGCCGGCCGCCGACCTCGTCGCCGTGCGGACGTCGCCGAGCACCCCGGAGGTGGCCGCGGCCTGCTCGAGCAGCAGCTGCGTCGCCTGCGCCGCCGGCACCGGCCGGGAGAAGAGGTACCCCTGGACGAGCGGGCACCCCAGCTCGGCCAGGGTCGCGGCCTCCTCCTCGGTCTCGATGCCCTCGGCGATGACGTGCAGGCCGAACCGCGCGCCCATGGTGACCATCAGTCCCACGAGCTCGCGGCTGCGTGGGCTCGTCTGCATCCGCTGCACGAACGACCGGTCGATCTTCAGCGCTCCGACCGGGAGCTCGTGCAGCGTCGACAGCGACGAGTGCCCGGTCCCGAAGTCGTCGACGTGCAGGGTGATGCCCTCCTCGCGGAGCTGGCGCAGGAAGCTCACCGCACCGTCCTGGTCCTGCATGATCACGCCCTCGGTCACCTCGAACACGATCGACGACGCGGGCACGGCGAACCGGTCGAGCGCCGTGCGCAGCGACGTGAACAGGTCCGGGTCCCAGAACTGCCGGTTGGACAGGTTGACGCTCACGGTGAACCCGTCGAAGCCCGGGACGGTGTCGAGCCACTCGCGCAGCTGTCGGCACGCCTCCAGGATCGTCCACTGGCCGATCGGGCGCGTGTGACCGGTCGCCTCGGCGACCGGCAGGAAGTCGTTCGGGGCGACCATCCCGCGCTCCGGGTGGTGCCAGCGGATCAGGGCCTCCAACCCGACGATGCGGCGGGTGTCGAGCCGCACGATCGGCTGGTAGTACAGCTCGAACTGCTCGAGCGCGATGCCCTGGTCCAGGGCGGACTCCATCTGCAGGCGGGCCATCGCGCGTGCGTGCATCGCGGTGTCGAACAGGACGACGGAGCCGGGGCCCTGCGCCTTGGCCCGGTACATGGCCGTGTCGGCGTCGCGGAGGTACTCGTCCGCGGAGTCGTACCCGCTGGCGCTGACGGCGATCCCGGCCGCCGCGCTCACGGTCCGGGTCCCCTCGTTGAGGGCCACCGGCACGGCCATCACCGACAGCAGCCTGCGCACCACGTCCGGCAGCGCCGAGACGTCGTCGACGTCCTCCAGCAGGAGCGCGAACTCGTCGCCGCCGAACCGTGACACGGTGTCCGTGGGGCGCACCTCCGACGACAGCCGCTCGGCCACCTGGACCAGCAGGGCGTCCCCGACCTGGTGCCCGAGGCTGTCGTTGACGACCTTGAACCCGTCCAGGTCCATGAAGATGACGGCGAACCGGTAGTCCGGATGTCGGTGCGTGCGCAGGATCGACTGGGTGAGCCGGTCGAGGAAGAGGGCGCGGTTCGGCAGGCCCGTGAGCGGGTCGTAGTGCGCGTCGCGCCGCAGCTGCTCCTCGAGCTGCTTGCGTTCGTCGACGTCCGTCATGGACCCCACCAGCCGGCTGACCGTGCCGTCGGGCCCCGGGACCGACACCGACTTGGTGACCACCCAGCGGTACGTCCCCGTCGCCGTGAGGATCCGGTACTCGACCTCCAGTGCCGGCCCGCCGCCGTCGAGCAGGCGGGACACCGCGTCGTCGACGGCCGGCCGGTCGGTGGGGTGCACGCGGTCGAGCCACTCCTGGACCGTGGCGGTGACCTCGTCCTCGCTGAACCCCAGCAGGGCCTTCCAGCGCGGCGAGTAGTAGACGGCACCGGTGCCGAGGTTCCAGTCCCACATGCCGTCGTTGGCCGCCTCGGCGGCCAGGGAGTAGCGCTCCTCGCTGACGCGCAGGCGCTCGACCGCGCGCTCCTGGTCGAGTGCGACGGCGAGCAGGACGGCCCAGTGGTTGAACCGCTCGAAGACGGCCTCGTCCATGACGTCGAAGGGTCCGGTCAGGGCGAGGAAGCCGTGGTCGCTGCCGTCGAACCGGATCGGGACCACCAGCGTGAGGTCGTGGGGCCTGGCCCCGCCGTGACGGGCGGCCGGGGGGAAGGCGCGGACGTCGCAGGGCTCGTCGCGGCGTCCCCCTCCGCCCTCGTCCGGGTAGACGCCCACGATCCGCAGCTCGTGGTTGTCGTCCCACAGCGCGAGCGTGCCGGACGGCACGTCCGTCCCCTTCAGCCAGGCCAGGGACCGCACGTCGCGGCCCTGACGGCGCACCAGCTCCGTGCTGACGAGGTTGAACTGGCGCTGCACGTGGACGTGCTGGTTCACCACCGCACCGCTCTGCTGACGGCGGGGCAGGGGCGTCGCCCGGGTGGGGACGGTCTCGCACACGCCCGGCACGGCGAGTTCGGCGAGGACGGGCTCCTCGGTGTCGGCCGTGGCGCAGCCGCAGGACTCCCGCACGACGAACGTCACGGGCAGCCGGTGCAGCCCGGTTTCGACGGCCTGCCCGTTCAGGGCGCGCAGGATCAGCTCGCCGGCGGTCGAGCCGGCCAGCGTGAAGCTCTGCGCCACCGTGGTCAGCGCAGGGCGGTGCTCCGCGGCCTCCGGGACGTCGTCGAACCCGACGACCGCGACGTCGCCCGGCACCGCGAGCCCGTCCGCTCTCAGCGCCTCGATCAGCGCCATCGCGGTGGCGTCCGTGCACGCCACCACGGCGGTGGGCATCTCGCCCTGCTCCCGCATGCGACGTACGGTGCCGGCGGCGTCGTACGTCTCGTCGAGGCGCCACGGGACGGGGAGGGTGGTGCTCGGCTCCAGGCCGTGCGCGCGCATCGCGCGCCGGTACGCCTCGTGGCGGATCGCGTCGTCGCCGTTGGCGGGGTCACGGCCGACGAAGGCGATCCTCGTGTGACCGTGCGCCACGAGGTGGTCCACGCCGGCGCGCACGCCCTGATCGTTGTCGGGGATGACGGTCGCGCAGTCCAGCCCCGCGGGTGGCTCGTACAGCGCCACCACCGGCTTCCCGGTGGCGGCGAACGCCTGCAGGTAGGAGGCGTGCACGGCCGCCTGCGGCACGACCAGCGCGTCGAGGTGGTCCCAGCTGACCTGTGCCGTGAACTGCTCGCTCTCGAAGGTCAGCAGGCCGGCGTCGTGGGTCTGGATCGCGACGATCTGCGCACCGTGGTCGCTGGCGGTGTCGATGACCGCGGTGAGGATGCTGCCGAAGAAGTAGCCGTTCACGTTCGGCGCGATGAAGCCGACCACCGGCGGCCGCTGCCGCGCGGTGGCGTCGGTGCCCGTCTCGTCCGCGGACGTCCTCACGCCCGCTGCATCGGCAGCCGACGCTCGGAACTGGAGACGTACGCCCGTTCGCCGAGGCGGACGCGGGGCGTCAGCGAGCGGCCTTCGCGGCCGCCTTCGCCGCTCGCTTGGTCTCGCGGACCCGGGCCAGGGAGTCGGCGTCCCGGACGTCGGCGATCGACCGGGGCTGGTCGTCGCCGTACGCACCGGCCGCCTCGCGCCAGCCCGCGGGCTCGACGCCGCGCTGCTTGCCGAGCAGTGCGAGGAAGATCTGCGCCTTCTGGACGCCGAACCCGGGCAGCGCCTTGAGGCGGCGGAGCACGGTCGGGCCGTCCGGGTCGCCGTCGGTCCAGATGCGGGTGACGTCACCGTCGTACTCGTCGACGACCGCCCGCGCGACCGCCTGGATGCGCCCGGCCATGGAACCGGGGTAGCGGTGGACGGCGGGCGGGGTCGCGCACAGCGCGGTGAACTCGTCGGGGTCGGCCTCGGCGATCCGGTGCACGTCCCAGCCGCCCATGCGGTCCGCGATCTTCGCCGGGCCGGCGAACGCGGTCTCCATCGGCACCTGCTGGTCGAGGAGCATGCCCACCAGCAGGGCGAACGGGTCGTCGTCGAGCAGGCGGTCGGCGTCGGGGTCGCCCGTCATCCACAGGGTCATGGCGCCATTGTGACGCAGGCCCGGACGCGGCGGCCCTCGGGCACCTCAGCGGCGTCGGGCCGCGAACGACAGCATCGTGGGGATCGAGGCGAACCAGCGCTCGTCGGGGGTCCACGCGTGTTCCGCCGCACCGTGGGCGGGCAGCGACGGCGGCTCGTCCAGGTCGACGAGCACGAGCCCGGCGTCGCGCAGCCGCTGGACGTACCAGGCCAGCGGCCGGTGGTAGTGCCGGTGACCGCCGAACGACTCGATCCACCACTCCTCGTGCTCGAGGTACCCCGTGACGCGTCGGTGTCGCTGCCCGTGGAGGACGGGCTGCTGCCGGAAGAACGCGGGGTGCAGGATGCTCGCGACCAGCACGCCGTCGTCGGCCAGACGCGTGGCCACGTCGCGCAGCACCTCGTCCACGACGGGGAGGTCCATGAGCACCATGTGGCTGACCACGGCGTCGAACGGTCCGGCGAGGTCGGGCGGGAGGCCCGCGGTGAGGTCGCCGACCTCGAACCGCAGCGTCGGGTGGTCGGTGCGCGCACGGGCGACGAGTGCGGCGCTGCCGTCGACGCCGACGACACGCGCACCGCGGGCGGCCATCGTCGCGGTGAGCCACCCGTGGCCGCAGCCGAGGTCGAGCACCCGCGGGTCGCCGGGCGGGAGCCAGCGGGCGAGGAACGGCTCGAACCGCCGCCGGAACGAGTCGTCGACGCCACCCACCGTCGTGGCGTACCGCCCCGCCGCCGCGTCCCAGGCGGCGAGGTCGGTGGTCGGGTCGCCGCCCGCTCGTGCCGCGCGCGGCCGGGTGGCGTGCCGGTGAGGGGGCACGAGCTCGTCGTCGGGCTGGCCGTCGACGGCGCCGGCGCGCGGCACGGGCGGTGTCATGCGGCCATCGTCGCGCACGGGGGGTGCTCGTGGGGCGCGTCGCGCCGACTGTGGACGAACCGGACACGGCGGCGCCGCGACTCGCTACCCTCGCACCCGCCCCCCGCGGGCCACCGACGAGCAGGGGAGCGACGTGCGGACCCGACTGACGTACCGGCGCCCGGTGCACGACCGCGTCATCGAGGTGGACGTCGTCGTCACCGCCGACGTCGGCGCGACCGTGGCCGACGTGGCCGATGCGCTCGTGCGTGCCGAGCACGTCGCCGGGCGTGCCGTCGCCGGGCCCGTGACGCTGGCCCTCGCGCCGCCCGACGGGGGCGCGCCCCGCGCGCTGCCGCGTCGCGCGGGGCTGGCCGAGGCAGGGCTGCGCGCGGGCTCGACGATCGCCCTGACACCCGCCGAGGACGACGCGGCGGCCACCGGCGTCGCGCCGCAGGACGCGTACGCGCGGCTCACGGTGGTCAGCGGCGCGCAGGCCGGGTTCGAGGTCCACCTGCCGCGCGGTACGACGACGGTGGGCCGCGGCCCGCACAGCGACGTGCGGCTCACCGACCCGATGGTCTCGACGACCCACGCGCGCATCGTCGTGGGCGACACCGTCGAGGTCGTCGACGCGGGCTCGTCGAACGGCGTGGTCATCGGCTGGGGGCGCGTCGACCGTGCGGTCGTCGGGCCCCGGGACTACGTCGTGCTGGGCGAGACGATCCTCACGCTCACCCGGGTGCGTCCGGCCGACGGGTCCGGGGACGGCGCGGCCGTGGTCGCGTTCAACCGGTCGCCCCGTGTCGTGCCGGTGCACCCCGAGCGGACCGTCGAGGCGCCCGCGCCGCCCGAGCCCGCGCGGGCGGGACGCTTCCCGGCAGTCGCGCTCGCGGCGCCCGTCGTCATGGGCGCCGTGCTCTACGCGCTGATGCCGCGCCCGACGACCCTCGTCTTCCTCGCGCTGAGCCCGCTGCTGCTCGTCGCCGGCTGGGTCGACAAGCGGTTCACCGAGCGCCGGCGGATGAGGGAGGAGACGGCGACGTTCCGGGCGTCGCTCGACGCCCTCGAGCAGGAGCTCGCCGCCGGGGCCGAGCAGGAGCGTCGGGTGCGGCTGGGGGAGCTGGTGTCGACGGCGCAGGCCGTCCGGGCGGCGCGGGACCTCGGGCCCGTGCTGTGGTCGCGGCACCCCGGTGCTCCGGGGTTCCTCGCGCTGCGCCTGGGCGTCGGCACGTCCCCCAGCCGCACGACGGTGCGGCTGCCCTCGCGCGGGCGTGCGAGCGCCGAGCACTGGGCCATGGTCGAGTCGCTGCGCGACAGGTTCGCGGACCTCGACGGCGTGCCGGTCGAGGTCGGCCTGCGGGACGTCGGGGCGGTGGGGGTCGCGGGTCCGCGCGGTCACGTCGACGACGTCGCGCGCGCCCTGGTCGCCCAGCTCGTGTGCCTGCACGCGCCGTCCGAGCTCGTCGTGACGGGTGTCGCGTCGTCGTCGAGCAGGGACCGCTGGGACTGGCTCAAGTGGCTGCCGCACGTCGCCTCGCCGCACAGCCCGCTGCTGGGGCCGCACCTCGCGGCCGACCCCGTCACGGCCACCGGTGTCGTCACGGCCCTCGAGGAGCTCGTCGCCGCGCGCCGTGCGCTCGGACGGCAGGGGGAGGCGGCCGAGCCCGCGGTGCTCCTCGTCGTCGAGGACGACGCCCAGGCCGAGCGGGGGCGGCTGGTCCGGCTCGCGCAGGACGGTCCGGACGTCGGCGTGCACGTGCTGTGGTGCGCCGCGCAGGTCGAGGCGCTGCCCGCCGCGTGCCGCGCCTTCCTCGCCGCCGACGACACCGCGGTCCGCGTCGGGCGGACGCGGGACGGCCGCTGGGACGACGTCGTGTGCGAGCGCCTCGACGTGGCCGCCGCCACCGACCTCGCGCGTCGTCTCGCGGCCGTCGTCGACGACGGCACCCCGGTGGTCGACGAGTCGGACCTGCCCCGCAGCGTCGGGCAGCTCGGCCTCCTCGGCCCGGAGGTCGCCGACGACCCGACCGCCGTCGTCGAGCGCTGGCGGGAGACCGGCTCGATCCTCGCGCGGACCGGGACCCCGGTGCGCCGCCGCGGCGACGCGGGGCTGCGCGCCGTCGTCGGGCAGGGGTCGACCGGGCAGTTCGTGCTCGACCTGCGCACGCAGGGGCCGCACGCGCTGGTCGGCGGCACCACCGGGTCGGGCAAGAGCGAGTTCCTGCAGTCGTGGGTGCTGGGCCTGGCGACCGCCCACAGCCCCGACCGCGTGACGTTCCTGTTCGTCGACTACAAGGGCGGTGCGGCGTTCGCGGACTGCGTGGACCTGCCGCACGCGGTCGGCCTCGTCACCGACCTGTCGCCGCACCTCGTGCGGCGCGCGCTGGTGTCGCTGCGTGCCGAGCTGCGCCGCCGCGAGCACCTCCTGCAGCGCAAGGGCGTCAAGGACCTGCTCACGCTCGAACGGTCGGGCGACCCGCAGACCCCGCCGTCGCTGGTCATCGTGGTCGACGAGTTCGCGGCGCTCGCGGCCGACGTGCCCGACTTCGTCGACGGCGTCGTCGACGTCGCGCAGCGCGGCCGGTCGCTGGGTCTGCACCTCGTCCTGGCGACCCAGCGACCCGCGGGCGTCATCAAGGACAACCTGCGGGCCAACACCAACCTGCGCGTCGCGCTGCGCATGGCGGACGAGGTCGACTCCACCGACGTGCTCGGCACGCCGCTGGCCGCCGGGTTCGACCCGGCGGTGCCGGGCCGCGGCGCCGTCCGCACCGGGCCCGGACGGCTGGCGCTGTTCCAGGCCGGGTA
>JAEWEJ010000238.1 GCA_023389455.1 Actinomycetes bacterium
ACCGCGTCGACACCGGCGCCCGGCCCCGAGCGCCCGGTCGCCCAGTCCCGCAGCGTCCCGACGCCCACGGGTGCCCCGTCGAGCGCCGCCGACGCCGCCGCGGCGTGCAGCCCCGCCTCGGCACGCACCTCGCGCCACCGCCGACGGAACGCCTCGTGCCAGCGCAGCTCCTCGCACGCCGCCCGGGCCGCGTCGACCGCGTCGCGGACACCCGGCAGGTCCACGAGACCCGCCAGCGCGTCGGCCCCGGACGTGCTCACGCCGTGAACTCGGCCTCGCCCCGCGCCGGCAGCGCGGCCGCCACGCGCGCGACCATGTCCGCCGGCATCGGCGGCAGGTCGTCCAGGTCGAACCAGCCCGCACGGGTGTTCTCGCCGTCCGCGGGGAACGGCTCGCCCGACACCCAGCGGCACCGGAACGTCAGGTCGAGGTACTGCGACCGGTCACCGTTCTCGTACACCACCGGCCCGACCACGCTCACCTGCGCCAGCCGCTCGGCCACGGCCTCGACGTCGGCCTCCTCGCGCACCTCGCGCACGGCCGCCACGGCCGGCTCCTCGCCCGGGTCGACGATCCCCGTCACGGGCGTCCACTCCCCCGTGTCGGCACGCCGCACCAGCAGCAGGAGGGGACGCGGGCCGTCCTCGCGCAGCACGACCGCCGTCGCCCCCGGCATCCAGAGCAGGTCGTTCCCGACGCGCTCACGCAGGGCCAGGACGTAGGGCGGTGTGGGCACCCGGCGATGCTACGCACCGGGTCCGGCGCACACCAGGGCCGCCGGTCGGCGTGGCCACAGGCGGCGCGGACCCGTCCGCGTCCACAATGTCCGCATGGTCCTCGCGCCCTCCGTGTCGTCCTCCATCACCGCGCGGCTGGAGGTGCGCGCCCGCCCGACGGCGGTCTCGGACCTCACCACCGCCATCGAACGCGCCGGCGGGATCGTCACCGCGCTCGACGTCACGGCCTCGTTCCACGAGTCCATGACCGTCGACGTCACGTGCGCGACGCGGGACACGGAGCACGCGGCCGACGTGGTGCGCTCGCTGGAGGCGCTGGACGGCGTCGTCGTGCAGCGGGTCTCGGACCGCACCTTCCTCATGCACCTGGGCGGCAAGCTCTCGATCGAGTCGAAGGTGCCGCTGCGCAACCGCGACGACCTGTCGATGGCCTACACCCCGGGCGTCGCCCGCGTGTGCCTCGCGATCGCCGAGCACCCCGAGGACGCCCGCCGCCTGACCATCAAGCGCAACACCATCGCCGTGGTCACGGACGGCACCGCCGTGCTCGGCATGGGCGACATCGGCCCGCTCGCGGCCCTGCCCGTGATGGAGGGCAAGGCGGTGCTGTTCAAGCGGTTCGCCGGCATCGACGCGTTCCCCATCTGCCTGGACACCACGGACGTGGACCGGATCGTCGACACGGTCGTGGCGATCGCTCCCGCGTTCGCCGGCATCAACCTCGAGGACATCTCGGCGCCGCGGTGCTTCGAGGTCGAGCGCCGGCTGCGCGAGCGCCTCGACATCCCGGTGTTCCACGACGACCAGCACGGCACCGCGATCGTCGTGGTCGCGGCCCTGACCAACGCGCTGCAGGTGGTCCGCAAGCGCATCGGCGACGTGCGGGTGGTCATGTCGGGTGCCGGGGCGGCCGGCACGGCCGTCCTCAAGCTCCTGCTCGCGGCGGGGGTGCGCGACGTCGTCGTGGCCGACGTCGACGGGGTGGTGCACCGCGACCGGCCCGGCCTGAGCCCGTCGCTGCGCTGGACCGCGGAGGCGACGAACCACCGCGGCGTCACCGGCACGCTGCGGGACGCGGTGGTCGGCGCCGACGTCTTCATCGGCCTGTCCGCACCCGACGTCATCACGGGTGACGACGTCGCTCGCATGGCACCCGACTCCATCGTGTTCGCGCTGGCCAACCCGCGCCCCGAGGTCGACCCGGACGACGCCGCCCGCCACGCCGCCGTCGTCGGCACGGGCCGCTCGGACTTCGCGAACCAGATCAACAACGTGCTCGCGTTCCCCGGCGTCTTCCGGGGCCTGCTCGACGCGCAGTCGCGCTCGGTGACGGAGCCGATGCTGCTCGCCGCGGCGTACGCGCTGGCCTCGGTGGTCCACCCGGACGAGCTCAACCCCACCTACATCGTGCCCAGCGTCTTCAACGCCGAGGCCACCTCGGCCGTCGCGGCGGCGGTGCGGCAGGCGGCCGAGGCGGAGCAGGGGCACTCGGGCCCCCGCCCCGAGACCGGGGAGATCGCCGCGGTCCGCCTGCGCACGACCTGACGGGCCGCCCCGCACGCACGCGACGGGCCCCGCTCCGCGCGTGCGGAGCGGGGCCCGTCGTGGTGGCTCAGCCCTTGACAGAGCCGAGCATGATGCCGGACACGAAGTACCGCTGGACGAACGGGTAGATGCACAGGATCGGGATGATCGTGAGGATCATCGTCACGGCCTGGATGTTCGCCGAGATCGCCTCCTTGGTGGAGCCGGCCGCGGCCGCCCCCTGGGAGGCTGTCGACGAGGCACCCGCGATCATGTTGCGCAGGTACAGCGTGACGGGGAACAGCTCCTGCTTGTCCATGTAGAGGAACGCGGCGAACCAGTCGTTCCAGATCGCGACCGAGTAGAAGAGGATCATCGTCGCGATGACCGCCTTCGACAGCGGCAGCACGATCCGCCGGAAGATCCCCCACCAGCCGAGCCCGTCGATCTGCGCGGCCTCCTCGAGCTCCTGCGGGAGGTTCTCGAAGAAGGACTTCATGACGAGCAGGTTGAACACCGAGATCGCGCCCGGCAGGACGACCGCCCACATCGTGTTCTTGAGCCCCAGCGTCTGGATGAGCACGTAGTTCGGGATCAGGCCGCCGTTGAAGAACATCGTGAACACGGCGATGCCGATCAGGACGCTCCGGCCGCGCAGGTGCTTCTTCGCCAGCACGAACGCCAGGAGCGTGGTGAGCACCATCGCGATCGTGGTCCCGACGAGCGTGTAGACCACGGTGTTGCGGTACGACGTCCAGAACAGGTCGTTCGCGATGACGACCTTGTACGTGTCGAGGTTGAAGCCGATCGGCCAGGCGTTGACCAGGCCCGCCTTGACGGCACCGGCGCTGCTGAACGACTGCGCGAGCACCGTGACGAACGGGTACAGCATGAAACCGCACAGCACCACGAGGAACGTGCCGTTGAACCAGGTGAAGGCCTTGTAGCCCTTCGAGTCCCGGGGGCCGACGGACTTGCCCGCCCCGACCTCCGGGCTCGCCGTGAGGGCGCTCTGAGTCACCACAGGCTTGCTCCCACCACTCGTCGCGACAGGAAGTTCGCGGAGAGGATCATCACGAGGCCGATGATCGCCTGGAACAGGCCGATGGCCGTCGCGTAGCTGAAGTTGTTGGACACCAGGCCCACCCGGTACAGGTACGTCGAGACGACGTCCCCGGTGGCGTACGTCAAGGGGTTGTACAGGAGGAGGACCTTCTCGAACCCGACGTTGAGGAACAGGCCGATGTTGAGGATGAGCAGCGTGATCATCGTCGGCCGGATGCCCGGCAGGGTCACGTGCCAGGTCTGGCGCCACCGGCCGGCACCGTCGATGCGGGCGGCCTCGTACAGGGAGGCGTCGACGGTCGTCAGGGCCGCGAGGTAGAGGATCGTGCCCCATCCGACGGTCTGCCAGATCTCCGACCCGACGTACACCGTGCGGAACCACTCCGCGCGCTGCAGGAACGGGATCGCGTCGCCGCCCATCGCCTCGATGATCTGGTTCACGGTGCCCTGCAGCGACAGCAGCTGCATCACCATGCCGACCACGATGACGACGGACAGGAAGTGCGGGAGGTACGAGATGGACTGGACGACCCGCTTGAAGGCCGTCTTGCGGACCTCGTTCAGCAGGAGGGCCAGGACGATCGGCAGAGGGAAGCAGAACAGCAGCGTCAGGCCACCGAGGATGACGGTGTTGCCGAAGACGTTCCAGAAGTTCGGGTCGTTGAGGAACAGCTCGACATAGCGCATGCCGACCCACTCGTCACCGATGATGCTGCCGCCGGGCCGGAAACGGCGGAAGGCGATGATGTTGCCGAACATCGGCACGTACCGGAAGACGATCAGGAACAGCACCGGCAGCAGCGCCATCGCGTACAGCACCCAGTCGCGGCGCAGCGTCTGCCGCCAGTCGATCTTCCGGGTCCGTCGTGCCTCGCCCTGCCCACCCGTGCCCGGTGGCGCCAGTGGGGCGGGGGGCACCTCGATCTGCGTCGCGACCGTGCGGCCGGTCGCGTGAGCTGCGCTCATGTCTCACTCCTTCGTGAGCGGGTCGGTGGCCCGGTGGGCCGGCCCCCGCAGGGACCGGCCCACCGTGCCGTGTCGAGCGTCGGCTCAGCCGTTGTCCTCGGCGCGCTCACGAGCGCCGTTGATGAGATCCATGTAGTTCGCCAGCCCCTGACCCTCGAGCTGGGTCACGAAGGAGTCCCACTCGGACAGGTCGCGCTGCCCGAGGATGAACTCGAGCGTGGCGGTGTCGACGGTGTCCTTCAGCGGCGTCCCGAGCAGCGACGACTGCTCGAGGTCCGCCTCGTCGAGCGGCGCCCGCGGGAACGGGTCGCGCGGCGTGCGCGTCGACTGGACCGAGTCGATGTAGTCGACGAACGCCGGGACGTTGTACGACTCCTTCAGCTCACGCGACTCGGTCGACCCGGCGAAGACGTCGTTGGCGAACCCGAGGTCCTTCTTCAGGTCGATCGTGCCGGACGGGTTGAGGTTGAGGCCCGCGAACTTGATGTCGGGCTGCAGCGTGTAGGTGCCCTCGGCGTCCTTGGTGTAGTGCTCGCCCTCGACGCCCCACTGGATCATCTCGCGGGCGTCCGGGTTGTAGTACAGCCAGTCCGTGAAGTGCAGCATGTCGCAGAAGTTGGGGTCGTTGACCGCGTCCTGGGTCAGCATGAAGCCGTTCCAGAAGTTGCGGGGCTCGACGACCATGCCGGCCGGGCCGCCCGGGGGCGCGATCTGCACGAGCTCGAAGTCCGTGACGCCGGCGGCCTCGAGGGCCGTCGAGAACTCCTGGACCGTCCACGAGCCGCCCGACGCGGCGAAGACCTTCTCCGCGGCGAACTTCTCGGTCACCGTGCCACCGCCGTCGTTGGACGCCGTGAACGACTCGGTGTCGAGCAGACCCGTCTCGGCCAGCCCGTTGAAGTACGTGACCATGTCCTTGTAGCCGTCGGTCGTCGCGGCGTACACGAACTCACCGGCGTCCTCGTCCCACCAGGCGCCGTTGCCGAAGCCCCAGCCGCCGACCGTCCCGAACGCGTGGGCGGCGTAGTTGATCATCGACTGGCCCTCGAACCCGTCGGCCAGCGGCTGGCTGTCGGGGTACTTGGCCTTGATGAGCTCGAGGCCCTCCTGCAGGTCCTCCCACGTCTCGGGGGCCGGGGCGCCCACCTCGTCGAAGACGTCCTTGCGGATGATGAGCGTGAAGACCGGGACGGAGACCTCCTGGAGGCCCGGGGTCATGTAGTACTTGCCGTCGGCCTGCCGCAGGTTGTCGATCATGTCGCCCAGCTCCCACTCCTCCACGTACTTCTGGAAGTTGGGCATGTAGTCGACGTAGTCGCTCAGCGGCACCACGGCGCCGGAGGCCGCGAACTGACGCTCGTCACCGGTGTAGACGAGCGGGATGATCTGCGGCGCGTCGCCGGCGCTGATCAGCAGGCTGGTCTTCTCCTTGGCGTCGCTGAACGGGATGTTCGTCAGCTTCAGCTTGACGTTGGTGCGCTCCTCGACCTCGTCGAAGAACTCCCAGGTGTCGGTGATCGGGTAGTCGGCCCAGTCCGTCCACAGCAGCGAGAACTCCCGCGGCTCGGCGGCCTTCCACTGCTCGTCCGCGACGCTCTCCGTGGAGCACTCGAGCTCCGCGCTCTCGCCCTCGGCGGAGGTCGAGCCGCCGTCGCCGCCGCCGCAGGCGGCGAGCGCGAGCGCACCCACCACCGTCAGCGCCCCCGCGGCACGCGCCTTGCGCGACCGCCGTCCTGCCAGATGTCCCGCACGTGCCATCAGGGCTCTCCTCTTCGAGATCCGGTCCCAGGCGACGACCCGGGTGTTGGAGCAGGGAACGAGCACCGGCCACGCCGCGGGCCTGCCGCCGCATCACCGGCCCGCCGGATCTCGGCCACGTCGCCGGAATCCGCCAGGATTATCGACACATGTACCAGGATTAACGATACATCCGCCGCTGTGCGGGGACGCTAGGCGGCGCGGCACGGCCCCGTCAAGAACCTGCGATAACGAACGGATGACGACCTGGCGTGGGATCGCTCCCCCGGGCGGAACACACCGAAATGCGCAGGGCGTCCCGACCCCCTGCTGCCTGCCTGCGGGCACGTGCGGCGCGCCCTGCGGCCGCGTCCGGGCACGACGACGCCGCCGTCGCGCCAGGCACGACGGCGGCGTGGTCCCGCGAGGGTCAGCCGAAGAGCGCGGACGCCTTCAGCACGGTCTGGGCGATCCCGTAGACGAGGAAGGAACCGACCACGACCCACAGGGCGAGCGCCATGACGCGCACCGCCCCGGGGCCGGCCGCGGTGGGCGAGGTCGCGTCGTGCTGCTGCGTGCCGGTCATCAGGACTCCTCGGTGGTCGCGCCGACCACGACGGGCTCGGCGACAGGTGCGGTGGGGACGGCATCCGGCTCGTGGAAACGGGCCGCAACGGGCCTGACCAGCATGTTCGCGATGAACCCGACCACCAGGACGCCGCACATCGTCACGAGCGACGGCAGGTACAGCTCCGCCCCGGTGACGCCCTGCGCCGCGCGGGCGTCGGCGATGCCGTTGACGATCAACGGCCCGGCGATGCCGGCGGCGGACCACGCCGTCAGCAGCCGGCCGTGGATCGCCCCGACCTCGAGCTGGCCGAACAGGTCCTTCAGGTAGGCGGGGATCGTGGCGAACCCGCCGCCGTAGAAGCTGACGATGACGAACGTCAGGCCCACGAACAGCCCGACGGCGGACGCCCCCATCGCCGCGAGGCACCCGTACAGCGCTGCCCCGACGCCCAGGTACATGACGTACGTGCGCTTGCGGCCGAGCTTGTCCGACGTCGTCGACCAGACGAAGCGGCCGCCCATGTTGGCCAGCGAGAGCAGACCGACGAAGCCCGCCGCGGTCGCCGCCGTCACCGCGGGGAAGAAGTCCTGGATCATCGGCGACGCCTGCTCCAGGATGCCGATGCCCGCCGTCACGTTCGTGAACAGCACGATCCACAGCAGGTAGAACTGCGGCGTGCGGACCGCGTTGTGCACCCGCACGTCGGCGTGCGACTGCATGCGGTTGCCGCCGGGCGCGGGCGGGGTCCAGCCCTCGGGCCGCCAGCCCGGCGCCGGGACGCGGATCGTCACCGCGCCGCACGTCATCAGCACCGCGTACAGCGCCGCCAGCGTCAGCATCGTCGGGACGATGGCCTCGGAGGGCGTGGGCGCGTACGTCTCGAGGAGCTTGGCCGTGAGCGGGGACGCGACCAGCGCGCCGCCGCCGAAGCCCATGATCGCCAGACCGGTCGCCAGGCCCGGGCGGTCCGGGAACCACTTGATCAGCGTGGAGACGGGCGAGATGTAGCCGATGCCCAGCCCGATTCCGCCGATGAGGCCGTAGCCCAGGTAGACGACCCACAGCTGGCCGACCGACACGCCGAGCGCGGCGACCAGGAAGCCCGTCACCCAGCAGACGGTCGACAGCGCCATGGCCTTGCGGGGCCCGTTGCGCTCCATCCACCTGCCGCCGAACGCGGCCGACAGCCCGAGCATCACGATCGCCATCGAGAAGATGACCGCGACGGACGTGTGGCTCGTCCCGAACTTCTCGAGCAACGGGTTCTTGAAGACCGAGAAGGCGTACACCTGCCCGATCGACAGGTGCACCGCCAGTGCTGCGGGGGGCACGAGCCACCTGTTGTAGCCGCGCGGGGCGATCGTCCGAGTCTTGTCCAGCACCCTCATCAGGTGTCCTCCCAGCTCCGTGCCCACCGTCGGGCATGCGGACATGCTGGTGGGAGGCCCGGAAGGACCCCAGGGACCAACGTCACGGCCGACGCGTCCGACGCACCCGACCACGCCGCGCGGAGGGACCGACGGGCGCCCCGGGGACGTTGGTCCCGGACCGCGGCCCCTCCCGCCGCGCGCCGCGAGGCACGTCGACCACGGGCGCAATAGCGTGTCCGGTCAGGACGTCGACGCCACCGACCCGAGGAGCAGACGTGAGCACCACGGACCCGAAGCGCCCCGGTGACGACCCGGGGACCGGCGCGACGGCACCGGTCGGCGCGGGCGACACGGACACCGGGAGGCACGCCGTGCAGCGTCCCGCCCCGACGCCGCCCGACCAGGACCGGCCGGCCCCCGTCGGGCGCACCACGCCCGCGAGCGCGGGGGCACCGGCCTCCTCGCGCACGGCGGAGGACCCGCGACCCCAGCCCGAGGGCCCCGGGACGCCGCCGGGACGCGACCTCGACGGCGACGGCCCGGCGCGCCCGGTCGACGGCACGGCGGAGGACGAGCTCTTCCCCGACCCGCAGGCACCGCGCACCCCCCACACCGGCACGCACGTGCTGGGCGTGCTCGTCGGCCTCGTGCTCGCACCCGCGGCGCTCGCCGTCCTCCTGCTGGGCCAGAGCCGGATCCTGCGGGTGCAGGCCGACGGCTGGGACGCGTCGCTCGAGCTCCTGGGGATCGTGCTGGTCAGCGCCGGGGCCCTGCTGCTCGCGGTCGTGCTCGCCCTGGGCCTGTGGACCGCGACGGTCCCGGTCACGGCCGGGCTGGTGCTGGGCGTGCTCGGGGGCGTGCAGCTGTACGCCCCCGGCATCGCCCGGGCGGCGGTCCTCGACCTCGTGGGGACGGACGCCTGGGCGCCGGTGGTCGCCCAGGTGGCGGTCGCCGGGGCCTCCGGCACCACGTTCACCGTGGGCCTGCTGCTGCTGACCGGCGGCGCCGTGATCGCGCTCGCCCGTCGGCACGGGGTGCGGCTCGGGGCGTTCCGCGAGCGCAACCGGACGACCTGACGGCACGGGCCGGCGCACGGGACGGTGCGCGCGGCGGGCTCCCGGGACTAAGGTCCCCTGACGAGGACCGCACTGGTCAGCCCACCGTCGCACCGAAGCCGCTGCGTAGGAGACACCGTGACCGAACCGTCTGCCGCCCCCACCGTCGAGCCGTCACCGCCGGGATCTCCCGGCCTGGAGAACCTGATGTCGGAGGAGCGGCGGTTCCCGCCGTCCCCCGAGTTCGCCACCCAGGCGAACGCCAGCGCCGACGCGTACGCGTGGGCGAACGCCGACCGGCCGGGATTCTGGGCGGACCAGGCACGCGAGCTGCTGACGTGGTCCACGCCGTTCACGCAGACGCTCGACTGGTCCGACGCCCCGTTCGCGCGGTGGTTCGCGGACGGGCGGCTGAACGCCGCGTACAACGCGGTGGACCGGCACGTCGAGGAGGGCCGCGGCGACCGCGTCGCGCTGCACTTCGAGGGTGAGGGCGGCGACACCCGGACCCTGACGTACGCGGACCTCAAGCGGGAGGTCTCCAAGGCCGCCAACGCGATCACCGCGCTCGGCGTCGGCACGGGTGACCGGGTCGCGATCTACCTGCCGCTGATCCCCGAGGCCGTCATCACGATGCTCGCGTGCGCCCGCATCGGCGCACCGCACTCCGTGGTGTTCGGCGGGTTCTCCGCCGAGGCGCTGAGCTCGCGCATCCTCGACGCCGAGGCGAAGCTCGTCGTGACGTCCGACGGCGGGTTCCGCCGCGGCAAGCCGTCCGCGCTGAAGCCGGCCGTGGACGAGGCGCTCGCGAAGGGGGCGCCCACCGTGTCGCACGTGCTGGTCGTGCGACGCACCGGCCAGCCCGTGGAGTGGACGCCGGGCCGCGACGTCTGGTGGCACGACGCGGTCGAGGCCGCGTCCACGGAGCACACGCCGGTGGACGTCGAGGCGGAGCACCCGCTGTTCATCCTGTACACCTCCGGCACCACGGGGAAGCCGAAGGGCATCTTCCACACCACCGGCGGCTACCTCACGCAGGCGGCCTACACGCACCTCAACGTCTTCGACCTCAAGCCGGAGACGGACGTGTACTGGTGCACGGCGGACGTCGGCTGGATCACCGGTCACACGTACGTCGTGTACGGGCCGCTGCTCAACGGCGCGACGCAGGTCATCTACGAGGGCACGCCCGACACCCCGCACCGCGGGCGCTGGTGGGAGATCGTCCAGAAGTACGGCGTGACGATCCTGTACACCGCCCCGACGGCCATCCGGACCTGCATGAAGTGGGGCGAGGAGATCCCGGGCCAGTTCGACCTGTCGTCGTTGCGGGTGCTCGGCTCGGTGGGTGAGCCCATCAACCCGGAGGCGTGGATGTGGTACCGCCGGGTCATCGGCGGGGAGCGCACGCCCGTCGTCGACACGTGGTGGCAGACGGAGACGGGCGCGATCATGATCAGCCCGCTGCCCGGCGTCACCCCGGCCAAGCCGGGCTCCGCGCAGGTTCCCCTGCCCGGCATCGCGGCGGACGTCGTCGACGACGACGCGAAGCCCGTGCCGAACGGTGGCGGCGGCTACCTCGTCGTCACCGAGCCGTGGCCCTCGATGCTCCGCGGGATCTGGGGTGACCCCGAGCGGTACAAGGACACCTACTGGTCACGGTTCAGCAGCCTCTACTTCGCCGGCGACGGCGCCAAGAAGGACGCCGACGGCGACATCTGGCTGCTGGGCCGGGTCGACGACGTGATGAACGTGTCGGGCCACCGCCTGTCGACCACGGAGATCGAGTCGGCGCTGGTGTCGCACCCGTGGGTGGCGGAGGCGGCGGTCGTCGGTGCGACCGACGAGACCACGGGCCAGGCGGTGGTCGCGTTCGTCATCCTGCGGGGCGACGCGACCGAGGCCGCCGGCGCGGAGGCGTCCACCGTCCAGGAGACGCTGCGCACCCACGTCGCGAAGGAGATCGGCCCGATCGCCAAGCCGCGCCAGATCCTCGTGGTCGCGGAGCTGCCCAAGACGCGCTCCGGCAAGATCATGCGGCGCCTGCTGCGGGACGTCGCCGAGCACCGGCAGGTGGGCGACGCGACCACGCTGGCGGACTCGTCGGTGATGGACCTCATCGCGCAGGGGCTGGCGAAGCCGGCGGCCACGTCGGCGGACTGACGCGCACGTCCTCGACGGCCCCGGGCGCTGCCCCGGGGCCGTCGTCGTACCGCCCCGTCGTGCTGCGGGACACCCTGGCGAAGCGCTTCCGCGCGATGCGGCGGCGAAACGCTTCACCGATGGAGGGGCGCCAGGCCTGCTGGTTGTCTGACGGCCGCGCCCGACGCCGCACCACCACCGGCGACGACCGCGCACCCCGGACACCTTCGCGGAACGAGGACGTCGATGAAGAGCACCTCCCTGCGCGCGGCCGCCGCCTGCGGCACCGCGCTCCTGGCACTCGGCGGGTTGACCGTCGCAGCCGGCACCGCCGCCGCGGCCGACGCGGTCGGCCTGCACATCTCGGGCACGCAGCTGGTCGAGCGGGACGGCACGCCGTTCGTCGCCCGCGGCGTCAGCCACGCCCACACCTGGTACACCCACGAGACCGAGCGGGCGATCCCGGCGATCCGCGCCGCGGGCGCCAACGCGCTGCGGGTCGTCCTGTCCAACGGCGGACGGTGGACGCAGAACGACGCCGCCGACGTCACCGACGTGATCGCGCAGTGCCGCACCAACCGGCTCGTCTGCATGCTCGAGGTCCACGACACCACCGGGTACGGCGAGCAGGCGGGCGCCGTCACGCTCGACGCGGCCGCCGACTACTGGGTGTCGCTCGAGCCCGTCCTCCAGGGCACCGAGGACTTCGTCCAGATCAACGTCGGCAACGAGCCGTACGGCAACGACGACGCCGTGTCGGCCGGCTGGGCCGCCGACACGGCGGCCGCGGTGACGAAGCTGCGCGCCGCGGGCCTGCGCCACAACATCGTCGTCGACGCGCCGATGTGGGGGCAGGACTGGAAGGGCATCATGCGCGACCAGGCGCAGACCGTGGCTGCCGCCGACCCCGACGGCAACACGCTGTTCTCCGTGCACATGTACGGCGTGTACGCGCAGGCCTCGACCATCACCTCGTACCTCGACGCGTTCGAGGCGAAGGGCCTGCCGCTGGTCATCGGCGAGTTCGGGTACGACCACTCGGACGGCAACCCCGACGAGGCGACGATCATGCGCGAGGCCGTCGAGCGCGGCATCGGCTACTACGGCTGGTCCTGGTCCGGCAACGGCGGCGGCGTCGAGTACCTCGACATGGTCACCGACTTCGACCCCGACCGGAGGACGACCTGGGGCACGCTGATCCTCGACGGCGTGAACGGCATCCGGCAGACCGCTCGGACGGCGACGTTCTTCTCCGGCCCGACGCCCAGCCCGAAGCCCACGGTGACGCCGAGCGCGTCCCCCACGCCGACGGTGTCCCCCACGCCGACCGTGTCCCCCACGCCGACGGTGTCGCCCAGCCCCACGGTCAGTCCCGCTCCCGGCACCTGCACCGCACGGCTGACGGTCTCCAACGCGTGGCCCGGTGGCTTCCAGGGCACGGTCGACGTCACAGCGGGCGCGCGCGCCCTCCAGGGCTGGACGACGTCGTTCACCCTGCCGGGCGGTGCCACCGTCGCGCAGGGCTGGAGCGCCGCGTTCAGCACCTCGGGCGGCACGGTCACCGCCACCAACGCGGCCTGGAACGGCGCCCTCGGCGCCGGCCAGACCGTGACCTACGGGTTCATCGGAGCGGGGACGGCGCCGACCGGCGGGGTCGCCGTCGCCTGCCGCTGACCCCCTGGACGGACGTGCCCCGCGCACGTCCACACCGCCGGTCCCGCCTCCTCCCCCCCCGGGGTGGGGCCGGCGGCACCCGCACGGGACGGGCTCACCCCGGCGAGGTCACCAGCGCAGCTCGCGGCGCAGGTTCCGGGCGGCCTCACGGCCCGCACGGTTGGCACCGACGGTCGACGCGCTCGGGCCGTACCCCACCAGCTGGATGCGCGGCTCCGCCACCACCTGGGTGCCGTCCATGGCGATGCCGCCGCCCGGGGAGCGCAGCCCCAGCGGGGCCAGGTGGTCGAGCGACGCCCGGAACCCGGTCGCCCACAGGATGGTGCGGGCCTCGACGACCGGGGGACCCGTGACCCAGCCGCCCGCTGCCGCCGCACCGCCCGCCGTCGCCTGCTCGGCGGCGTCGGGGCCGGCCCCGGCGTCCGCCCCGTCGTCCGCGGCCCCGGCGTCCGCACCGTCGTCC
>JAEWEJ010000259.1 GCA_023389455.1 Actinomycetes bacterium
ACCTCGCTGCCGGCGCGGCTGCCGGCGTCACCGCCGGCGTCACCGTGCCCGCGGGCACCGTGGGCGACCTCGGGGCCGCCACGGTGGCGGTCGCCGCCCCCGACGCGGACGTGCCCCTGGCGCCCTCCACCCTCCCGGTCACCGCGACCGCGCCCCTGCTCGTCGCGAGCGACGCGACGGCGGTCGTCGACGCGGTGAAGGGCGGGACGCTGGCGTTCGTCGCGCAGGTCGCGGGCGCGCGCCCCGACGGACGGCCGGCCGCCGACGCCGCCGGTGTGGTCGCGCGCGTCACCCTGCCGCCGGGCGTCACGCACGACCCGCTCGCCGTGGGCGGTCAGACGGCCGGGTGCACCGCAGCGGGATCCGTGGTCACGTGCTCCCTGGGTGACCTGCGGGCGGGGACGGTCCTGCCCGTGCAGCTGCAGGTGAAGGCCGCCGGTGCCGTGCGGGGGAGCGTCGGGGTGCTCCTGGCCGCCGCGGGCGCCGAACCCGCCTCCGCGACCACCCAGGTGGTCGTCTCGTCGGCGAACCTCACGCCCGTCTGGTCGGGCGTCGGGGACCTGGAGGTCACCGAGGTCGGTGCCCCGCTGCTCATGTGCACCACCCCGTACGGCCAGCCGTGCTCCGCCGTCCGGCAGGACCGTGACAACAACGGCCTCGACATGAACCCGATCGACCGCGCACCGCCGGACGGCCCGCGCACGGCCGTGCCGGTCTCCTCGCAGACGCGCCTCGACGTGCCCGACGGCCGCCCCGTCGTGTGGGCCGGCCTCTACTGGTCGGCCGTGCGCGGTCCCTCCGACTCCTGGAGCGCGCCGCTCGACACCGCGCGGCTGCGGGCACCCGACGGCACCTGGCACCCGGTGACGGGCAGCGTGGTCGAGGTCCAGGACAGCAGCAGGCGGCAGTACTACCAGGCGGCGGCGGACGTCACCGACCTCGTCGCCGCGGGCGGCGCGGGGGCCTGGGCCCTGGCGGACGCGGCCGTGAGCCGCACCCGGACCGACCGTGACCCGACCTACTACGCGGGGTGGTCGCTGGTCGTCGTCCACGGCGCGGTCGCGGAGGCCGGCACCGCGGGCTCGTCGTCGGTCACCGTGCACCAGGGCGGTGCGTGGATCGGCGCCTCCGCGTCGGCCCCGGCGTTCGCGTTCGTCGGCGAGGCGGGCGCGCGCACCCGTATCGGCGTCGTCGCGTGGGAGGGTGACCGGGCGACGTCGAACGACCGGCTGACGCTCTCCGGGGTCGGGGCGCTGCGACCGCTGCGGTGGGACGGCGACGCGGTGGTCGGCGGCGGGTCGTCGAGCAACGCGTTCGACTCCACGGCCACGGGCTGGGCGTACCCGAACGCGCTGGGCGTCGACGCCAAGGGGTTCGAGGAGGTCACGCTGCCCTCCGGCGTCGGCACGCTGACGCCCACCACGGCGGGTGACCAGTACCTCATCGGCGTGGTGACCGTGCGGACGGTCGCGCCTGCGTCGCTGCTGACGCCGCCGCTGCCGCCGTCAGGTTCCTGAGGCGTCGCGACGCCGGGGCCCGCGAGGGTCGGCGTGTGACGGGGGAAGGGTGCGCTGCCGAGCCGGGCGGGGTCCCCCGATCCCAAGGCACCGGCTCGGCAGCGCTGTCCTCAGCCGGCGTCCCCCGAGCCGCTGAGGACGTCAGGGGTGCTCGCCGTGGTCTCGCGGACCGGCTCGAGCAGCCGCAGGTGCGTGAGGCGGTCGCCGATGCTGCGCACGTCGCCGGCGGTACCGGGCACGAGCGACAGGGCCGCGAAGGTGTCCGCGCCGGGCAGCGCCTCCTGCGCGAGCTCGCGCAGCAGGTCGGCGGTCTCGGCGATCTCGGCGGCCCCCGGGCGCTGCGACGTCGGGGCGTCCGGGTCGTCCGGGATGCTGACGTAGAGCACGAACCCGGCGCGCGGGCGCGCGGGCGTCGGCGGGGTCGCCGGCGCGGCGGGGTGGTGGTCGGCGTGCGACCGACGCAGCCGAGCGGGTGTGGTCATGGGGAGTCTCCGGGTGCGGGTGACCGGCGCGAAGGCGCAGCGGTCGGCGGGATGGACGGTCCGGCGGTCGGGTCAGGCCCGACAGCAGCGCGGATACCACCCGGACGCGGGCGCGCGGCAGCCTCGGCGGGCGCACGAGGCGGACGTCACGGGACTCACCCGAAGATCGTGACACGTCGGGCGCGTCACCCCAAGGGGTTATGGCGCCCGTCTCAGGCGGTGGGACCGCCGTCTCGTCAGACGATCCCGTAGAGGCGGTCCCCCGCGTCCCCGAGCCCGGGGACGATGTACGCGTGCTCGTCGAGCCGCTCGTCGACGGCGGCGACCACGACCTGCACGTCCGCGCGGTCCCCGACGAAGTCCTCGACGACCTTGATGCCCTCGGGTGCCGCGATGAGGCAGACGGCGGTCACGTCACGCGCCCCGCGCTGCAGGAGGTAGTCGATCGACGCGACCAGCGTGCCGCCGGTCGCGAGCATCGGGTCGAGCAGGAAGCACTGCCGGCCCGTCAGGTCGTCGGGCAGGCGGTTGGCGTACGTGATCGCCTCGAGCGTCTCCTCGTCGCGCTGCAGGCCGAGGAACCCGACCTCCGCGGTGGGCAGCAGGCGCGTCATGCCCTCGAGCATCCCCAGGCCGGCCCGCAGGATCGGCACCACGATGGGGCTGGGGTCCGCGAGCTTCTTGCCGGTGGTGGTCGCCACGGGCGTCACGACCTCGACCTCGCGCGTCCGGACCTCGCGTGTCGCCTCGTAGGCGAGCAGCGTCACCAGCTCGTCGACGAGCTGCCGGAACGTGGGGCTGGGGGTCTTCGCGTCCCGCAGGACCGCCAGCTTGTGGGCGACGAGCGGGTGGTCGGCGACGTGCAGGCGCATGGTGCTCAGGGTAGTGCGAGGATGCCCCCGTCCGCCCGGGACGGTGGTCGCGGGCGTGCGGCGCACCTGGGAACGGCCGGGTCGCGCGAGGCCGGGCGGTCCGGACGACGACAGGGGAGGCGCTGTGGGCGGGTCGACGCGGGACGCCGAGGCGTCGTCGCCCGGCGCCGCGCCGCCGCGGGCCGGGGACGCACCGGCCGTCGCGATCGGTCCCGAGGCGCCCCGGGTCGTCGTGGGGGAGCGGTCCGCCTGGGCGACGGCCGCCGACGAGGCGGCGATGGAGCTCGCGCTCGCGGAGGCGCACGCGGCGCTGGCGGGCGACGACGTGCCCGTGGGTGCGGTCGTGCTCGGGCCCGACGGCACGGTCGTCGGCCGGGGGCGCAACACGCGTGAGGTGGACGGCGACCCCACGGGCCACGCCGAGATCGTGGCGATGCGCCAGGCCGCCGCGGCGCTGGGCCGGTGGCGGCTCGACGGGTGCACGCTCGTCGTGACCCTGGAGCCCTGCCTGATGTGTGCGGGTGCGGTGCTGCAGGCGCGCGTGCCGCGCCTGGTGCTGGGGGCGTGGGACGAGAAGGCCGGCGCCTGCGGGTCGCAGTGGGACGTCGTGCGGGACCGCCGCTCGCCGCACCGCGTCGAGGTGGTCGCCGGGGTGCGGGCCGCGGAGTCCGCGGCGATGCTGCGGGACTTCTTCGCCCCGCACCGCTGAGGGCGGGCCCGCCGGGCCGCGGCGTCGGCTCAGCGCGGCGCCGTCTGGTCGGTGCGGGGGCGGCTCGGTGGTGCGGCGGCTCGGTGCTGCGGTGGCTCAGTGCTGCGGCGTCGGCAGGACCTCGGCCAGCTCGGACAGCGTCTCGCTGGTCCCCGCGTCGAGGGTGACGGTGGCGTACCGGTCGCCGCGCGTGGCACCGCGGTTCACGACGACCACGGGCTTGCCGGCCAGCGCGGCGTGCCGGACGAACCGGCGTCCCGACTGCACGGTGAGCGACGACCCCGCGACCAGCAGCGCGTCGGCGGCGTCGACCATCGCGTACGCCCGCTCGACGCGCTCGCGCGGCACCGTCTCCCCGAAGTAGACGATGTCCGGCTTGAGCATGCCGCCGCACTCGCGGCCCGGGTCCTCCAGGTCGGGCTGCCAGCAGTCCTGCACGCGGAAGTCCGCGGTCTGCTCGACGACCGCGTCCGCGTCGGGGGCGATCTCCACGTCCGCCACCTGCCCCACCCGCTCGGCGAAGCCCGGGTTGAGGGACTCCAGCCGGTCCGCCAGCGCGGAGCGCGGCACCACGCGGTGGCACCGCAGGCACACCACCCGGTCGTACCGCCCGTGCAGGTCGATGACGTGGCGGGAGCCTGCGGCCTCGTGCAGCAGGTCCACGTTCTGCGTGATCACCCCGTGCACGACGCCCCGCTGCTCCATCGCCGCCAGCGCGCGGTGCCCCGCGTTCGGCAGCGTCCGGTGCACGTGCCGCCACCCCACGTGGTTGCGGGCCCAGTAGTGCCGCCGGAACGCCTCGTCGCCGACGAACTGCTGGAACGTCATCGGCGTGCGCGGCGGCGAGTCCGGCCCGCGGTAGTCGGGGATGCCGGAGTCCGTGGAGACGCCCGCGCCCGTCAGGACCGTCAGGTGGTGCCCGGCGAGCAGCTCGACGACGTCGGCCAGGGACCCACGCGTGACGGGGGCGGCCTGGTGCGTGCTCACCCGTCCACGGTACGACGGTGACCTGAGGGCGGTCGGGGCGCGGCCCGAGCGCGGATTGGGACCGACGGCGTCGACCGGGTACTGTGACCCCCCGAGGTAGCGTGTCCGAGCGGCCTAAGGAGCACGCCTCGAAAGCGTGTGTGGGTGAAAGTCCACCGTGGGTTCAAATCCCACCGCTACCGCCGCGGGGTACTGACGGAACTCAGTGCCTTGAAGTGACAGAACCCCTCGCG
>JAEWEJ010000294.1 GCA_023389455.1 Actinomycetes bacterium
GGCGGGACGGGCGGGCCGGACGACGTCGGCGCGGGCACCGGGCCGGCTCAGGCGGCGGGGGCCCCCTGCGCGGCGGCGTCCATCTCGCGGCGCATGCGCCGGCGGTCCCACAGGACGAGCGCCGCGACCACGGCCGCACCCGCCAGCGCGAGCAGGACGACCGTGCCGACGGACCCGGACGGCGCCAGCAGACCGCGCTCGTCGTCCTGCCACGGCCACAGCGCCCGCAGCGACCCGATCATGAGACCGGCGAGGGCGGCCATCGTCGCCTGCCTGCGCTCCCGCAGGAGCCACTGCAGGAGCTTGACGAACGCCCCCAGCCCGACGGCGGCACCGAGCACGAACGTGCCGACGAACGCCAGGTCGAGGTCCTCCAGGGCGGCCTGGACCGGCACGTACAGCCCGAGGACCACCAGCAGCGCCGAGCCCGACACACCCGGCAGGACCAGGGCGTTGATCGCCAGCGCGGCACCGAGGAACACGTACCACAGCGACGGGTCCTCCACCTCGACGGGCGCGAGCCCCGTCAGGCCGAAGGCGGCGACCGCACCGGCCAGGAGCAGCACGGCGTCACGCACGCGCACGCGGCCCGGCAGCATGCCGAGCGGCACCGCCACCGAGGCCGCGATCATGCCGAAGAACACCGCACGGGTGGGTACGGGGTGGGTCTCGAGCAGCGGCGCGAGCGTGCGCAGCGACACCAGGAGCACGACGACCATGCCGCCGAGCACCGGCACCAGGAGCCGCCAGTCCACCCGGCGCAGCGCCGCGACCGCCTCGCCCGCCCCCTGCCGCCGGGCGAGACCCGCGACCAGAGCACGCGCCGCGTGCACCACGTGGCCGGCCGACACCACCAGCTCGTCGTACAGCCCGACGACCAGCGCGATCGTGCCGCCCGAGATGCCGGGCACCGACTCGGCCGCACCGATCAGACCACCCCGGACGGCGTCGAGGGGCGCGTGCGACCACGAGCGGCGGACCGTCGGGGCAACGGGAGGTGCAGGCGGCTGAGCGGTGTCTCGAGTCACTCGCGCAGGGTAGCCAGCCGAGCGCACGACGACCGCACGACAGCGGGCAGGAGTCGACTCGTCCACGGATCCTGCACGGCTCGACCCGCAGTCGTGCACGCCCGTCACCCGTACGCTGGGCTCATGCTGACGACGACGGCGCTCGCTGCCGCCCTGGGCGACGCCACGGCGCCCCTGCTGGCGAGCGGCCCGCTACCCGCCCTGGGCCCGGACTTCCTCAACGCCGAGAACCTCATCAACTCGTTCGGGACCGCGGCGCTCATCGGCATCGTGGCCGTCGTCTTCATCGAGACCGGGCTGCTCTTCCCCTTCCTGCCCGGGGACTCGCTGCTGTTCACCGCCGGCGCGCTCGTCGCGCAGGACTCGCTGCAGCTCAACATCGGGGTGCTGTGCCTGCTGCTCTTCCTCGCCGCGTTCACGGGAGACCAGGTCGCGTACGCGATCGGGCGCAAGCTCGGCCCCAAGGTCTTCAGCCGGCCCGACTCACGCTTCTTCAAGCAGAAGTACATCGACCAGACGTACGCGTACTTCGACAAGTACGGCGGCCGCACGATCATCGTGGCGCGGTTCGTGCCCTTCGTGCGGACCTACGCGCCCGTCGCGGCCGGGGTCGGCAAGATGCACTACCGGCACTTCGTGTCGTACAACGTCGTCGGGGCGCTGCTGTGGGGCGTCGGGGTGACGCTCCTGGGCTACTGGCTGGGCAACTTCTCGTTCATCAAGAACAACATCGAGGCCCTGCTGGTCCTCATCGTGGGCGTCTCGGTGCTGCCCGTGGTGTTCGAGCTGTGGAAGGCGCGGCGCAAGGAGAGCACGGGCGAGACGGTCGAGGGCCGCGACACCGACTTCGACGAGCCGGTCGAGCGCGCGGCCGTCGAGCGCGAGGTGTTCGGCAGCGCGGCGACCCCGCCCGTCCCCGGCCAGGCCGGCACGCAGGTCGTCGACGGGGAGACCGGGGAGCGCACCGACCGATGACGCGCGAGATCCGGTCGTGGCTCTCGGACATGGACGGCGTCCTGGTCCACGAGGGCACGGCGCTGCCGGGCGCCGTGGAGTTCGTCGACGCGCTCAAGGCCGCCGGCCGCCCGTTCCTCATCCTCACGAACAACTCGATCTTCACACCGCGCGACCTGCGCGCGCGGCTCGCCGCCACCGGGCTCGAGGTCCCCGAGGAGTCCATCTGGACGTCCGCGCTGGCGACCGCGCAGTTCCTCACCGACCAGATGCCCCGCGGGTCCGCGTACGTCATCGGCGAGGCGGGGCTCACGACCGCGCTGTACGAGGCCGGCTACACGCTGACCGCCGCCCGCCCCGACTTCGTCGTGCTCGGTGAGACGCGCACCTACTCGTTCGAGGCCATCACGCAGGCCGTCCGCCTGATCCAGGGCGGCGCCCGGTTCATCGCGACGAACCCCGACGTCACCGGACCCAGCGCCGACGGGGACCTGCCGGCCACCGGCGCCGTCGCCGCGATGATCTCGGCCGCGACCGGGCGCAAGCCCTACTTCGTGGGAAAGCCGAACCCCATGATGATCCGCTCGGCGCTCAACCGGATCGACGCGCACTCCGAGACCACGGTGATGGTCGGCGACCGCATGGACACCGACGTGGTCGCGGGCATCGAGGCCGGCCTGCGCACCTACCTCGTGCTCACCGGGTCCACCCGGGCGAGCGAGGTCGAGCGGTTCCCGTTCCGGCCGACGGCGGTGCTCGACTCCGTGCAGGACCTGGTCGCCCTGGTCTGACGGGCGGCCGCGCCACCCACGCCGTCGCGTCTGCGACGACCGCGCCATCACGTGTGCGCCGACCAGCGGCGCGCGCAGGGCCGTTCGTCCCCCGTGCACGCCCCGCCGAGGGACCACGCTGGAGTGTGCGCAACAGCGAGCTCGCCCAGGTGCTCCGCGCGGCCAACCCCTGGTGGTCGCGCCGACGCCGCGCGTCCTGGGTGCTCGACGACGCCGACCTCGCGACGCGCGCCCGGCACGAGTGGGAGCCGGCCACGGCAGCGGCCAGGTCGCTGCTGGCCGACCTCGCCGAGCACCCCCGGCCCGGCACCGTCACCGTCGTCGCCGGCCCGCGCGGCGTCGGCAAGACCACGGCCGTCAAGGACGTCGTCGCGCACCTGGTCGCCGACCCGGCGACCGACCCCCGGCGCGTCGTGCTGGTGCCCGCGCAGCGCACCGACGAGACGGGCGCGATCGTCCAGCTCTCCCCCACCGACCTCGCGACCGTGGTGCGCACCCCGACCCGGACCGGCGCACCGGCCTGCGACGAGCCCCGCGTGGTCGTGCTCGACGAGGTCGGCGCGGTCGCGGGCTGGCCGGGCGTCGTCGCCGACGCCGTCCGCCGGCACGACCAGGTGGTGGTGCCGACCTCGGTGCTGGACCCCGCGGACCTCGCCGCGCTCGAGGCCGCCCTGCCGGCCGGCACGGTGTCGGTGCGCCCGATGCGCCCCGCGAGCATGTCCGAGGTGCTGCTCGCCACCCCGACCGGCGGCACCGAGGACGTGCGGGCCGCCTACCTGCGGCACGGCGGGCTGCCCCGCGCACTGGCCGAGCACCGCGACCTGGGCGACGTCGGCGACGACCTGGTGCGGTGGCTCGCCGCCACCGTGCACGTCGACGTGTGCCGGGGCGAGGAGGGCTGCCCGCCGGACGTCATGCTCGCGGCGGTCTGCGCGACGACCGACCGGTTCGTGGAGCCCGAGGCCCTCGCGCGGTCCCTGGGCCTGACCACCACGGAGGTGGGGCGGCTGCTCGAGCGCCTGGAGCAGGCGCACCTGCTCGACCCGCGCCGGGGCCTGGTCGACCCGCTGCTGCACCGGCTGCCGTCGCTGCTGGCCCCCGGCCGGCACCCGACGCCGTCCACCCAGCACGTCGCGACGTTCTCCCACTGATCCCGACCCGCACGCACGACGGGGCCCGGCCAGCAGGCCGGGCCCCGTCGTCGCGCGCGGTCAGAAGCCGACGGTCGGGGCCTGCCGGACCTGCGGGTCGTCCACCTCGAAGTACTCGGCGCGGGTGAACCCGAACATGCCGGCGATGATGTTCGCGGGGAACGACTCGACCTTGGTGTTCAGGGTGCGGACGTTCGCGTTGTAGAACCGGCGGCCCGCGGCGATGCGGTCCTCGGTGTTCGCCAGCTCGGCCTGCAGCTGCTGGAAGTTCTCGCTCGCCCGCAGCACGGGGTAGTTCTCCGCCACGGCCAGCAGTCGGCCCAGGGCCGCGTTCAGCGCGTTCTCCTGCGCCGCCTGCTCGACGGGGCCGGCGCTCGGCCCGGCCGCTGCGGCGCGGGCCCGCGTGACCTCGTCGAACACGCCGCGCTCGTGCGCCGCGTAGCCCTTGACGCTCTCGACGAGGTTGGGGATCAGGTCGTGCCGACGGTGCAGCTCGACGTCGATCTGCCGCCACGACTCCTGGACGAGGTTGCGCAGGCGGACGAAGCCGTTGTACTGCGCGACCGCCCACAGCGCGACGACGACGACGAGGACGATCACGACGACGAGGGCGACGAGGCCACCGCTCACGAGGACTCCTAGGGCTCGGGATGTCCAGCGATCGTAGCGGCCGGGTCGTGGCCGTGGTCCTGCCAGACGTGGCGCGGCACGCCCCGCACGACGGCGGACATCACCCCGAGACGCGGCGCGATCCGTGCGGTGTCCGTGCCGCCGGGCTCCCAGGACACCAGCCACGTCCCCTCGATGCGCCAGGCCAGGCCCAGGGCGTCGGGCTGCAGCAGCCGCTCGAGGGTGCGGGGGTGCAGGATCGCGTGCCCGGTGCGGGCGTCCGGTGCGTCGACGCGGTAGGCGGCGTTGAACTCCGCGGACTCGAGCTCGAGGTCGCGCGCGCCGAGCGCCTTCGCGACCCGGGCGCCCAGACCCTCGGGGGTCACCTCGAGGATCGGCAGGTACGCGGGCAGCCCGAGCGCCACGACGTGCGCCCGGTGCTCGCGCGACTCGTCGCCGGTGCCGGTCGTCCACCCGTAGGTGAACGACACCGCGGGGCGTCCCTCGGAGGCGCCCGTGAGCACCTCGGTGACCGTGCGGCGGCTGCCCTGCCCGAACGGCGGCCGCGTCTGCAGCGTGGCCAGGCCGAGCCCGGGGTCGCGCGGCGAGTACGTCCAGCCGGCCGACGTCGCGAACGCCCTGAGCTCCGCCTCGCGGCGACGCCGCAGCCACGAGCCCCCGACCGCCGCGAGCGCGGCGACGGCACCGATCACGAGCAGCATCGCGCCGCCCCGGGCCGCCTGGCCCGTCCAGGAGCCCACGAGCACGAACGCGACCAGCGCCAGGACGGCGTAGGCCCCGAGCCGCACCCCGCGTCGCACTCCGGGGCCCCGGTCAGGCCAGGCCGAGGTCGGTCAGGTCGAGCAGGTGGTGGTACGGCACACCGAGCGCCTCGATGGCCTCCCGCGCGCCGGTGCCGCGGTCGACGATCGTCGCGACGCCGACCACCTCGCCGCCGGCCTCGCGCACCGCCTCGACCGCGGTGATCGCCGAGCCACCGGTCGTCGAGGTGTCCTCGACGACGACGACGCGGCGGCCGGTCACGTCGGGGCCCTCGATCCGGCGCTGCAGGCCGTGGGCCTTGCCCGCCTTGCGCACGACGAACGCGTCGAGGTCCTGCCCGCGCGAGGCCGCGGCGTGCAGCAGCGCGGTGGCGACCGGGTCGGCACCCAGCGTGAGGCCTCCCACGGCGTCGATCTCGGCCGTGCCGAGGCCGACCTCCTCGAGCAGGTCCAGCAGCAGGTGCCCGATCAGCGGGGCCGCACGGTGGTGCAGGGTCACCCGGCGCAGGTCGACGTAGTAGTCGGCCTCCTTGCCGGACGACAGCGTGACCCGGCCGTGCACCACGGCGAGGTCACGGACGAGGGCGACGAGCTGGTCACGGGGTGCTGCGGCGGGTGCGTCGGTCACGGCCCGAGGGTACCGGGACACCGCCGACCCGCGGGGCGGCGCCTGCACCCCGCCCCGCACCTGCCGACGTCCCGGCCGACCTCAGCGCTCGGCGTCCTGCGCGTCCTGCGCCTCCAGCGCCTCGTCCAGCAGCGCCCTGCGGTAGCCGCCGAACGCGCGCACCGCGGACCGGGGCGCGACGCGCAGCAGCGCGGAGACCGCCTTGTAGCGCAGGCTCGGCGTCGACAGGACGACGCCGCGGCGCACGTCCGCGAGCGCGGCGGCCACCACGTCCTCGGCGTCGAGCCAGCCCACCTCGGGGTAGTGCGCCGTGTCGATGCGCCCGCGCTCGTGGAACTCGGTGCGCGTGAAGCCCGGCGCGACGACCGTCGCGGTGACGCCGGTCCCCTTGAGCTCGACCGCCAGGGCCTCGGTGAAGACCCGCACCCAGGCCTTGTGCGCGGAGTACGTGCCGGTCGCGATGAGCCCGGCGACGGAGCCGACGTTGAGGATCGCGCCGCGGCCGCGGTCGCGCATCGCGCCGGCGGCGGCGTGCGACAGGACCATGACGGCGCGGACCATGAGGTCGAGCGCGCGCTCCTCGGCCGCGAGGTCGCCGTCGACGAACGGCTGGTTCAGGCCGATGCCCGCGTTGTTGACCAGCAGGCCGACGGGCCGCTCGTCGGTGCGCAGCCGGTCGGCGACCCGGTCGAGGTCGGCACGGTCGGTGAGGTCGGCGGCGAGGACCTCGGCGCGGATGCCTGCGGCGGCCTCGAGCTGCCCCGCGAGGCGCGTCAGGCGCTCCTCGTCGCGGGCCACCAGGACGACGTCGTGCCGGGCGGTGGCGAGCTGCCAGGCGAACTCCAGGCCGAGTCCGGCGCTCGCGCCGGTGACGAGTGCGGTTCCCATGGGCGCCACCCTACGGATCGTCCGGCCGTCGCGTCGCGTCGGCGGCGCGTCCGTGGCACGGGTGCGCAGGTGGCCGGGCACGCGGGTCGCCGGGTGCCCGGTGCCGGAGGGCTCCGGGTGCCCGGCTGCCGGACCGCCCGTAGCGTGGTGCGCCCGACCCGGAGGTGCACGACATGGAGACGTCCCTGCTGCCGGCCCCGCTCGCGCTCGTGACCGGTGCGTCGAGCGGCATCGGCCTGGAGATCGCGGCGCGGCTGGCCGAGCTGGGCCACGACCTCGTCGTCACCGCCGAGGACGAGCCGATCGGCCTGGTCGCCGAGGGCCTGACGCAGCACGGCCGCGCGGTGCGCGCCGTGCGCGCGGACCTCACGCAGGCTGCCGGGGTGGAGGCGCTGGTCGCGGACGTGACGGCGGGCGGGCGGGCGCTGGACGTCCTCGTGCTCAACGCCGGCCGGGGCGCGGGCGGGGCCTTCCTCGACGTGCCGCTCGAGGACGACCTGGCCACGATCGCGCTCGACGTGGTCGCGCCGGTGCGGCTGGCCAAGGCGCTGCTGCCCGCGATGGTCGACCGCGGCGCCGGCCGGGTCCTGGTGACGTCGTCCGTGGGCGCGCTGATGCCCGGGCCGTACTACGCGACGTACGCGGCGTCGAAGGCGTTCGACCTGTCGTTCGCGCAGGCGCTGCGCTACGAGCTGCGGGACACGGGCGTCACGGTCACGGCGCTGCTGCCGGGCCCGACGGACACCGACTTCTTCGAGACCGCCGGCATGCAGGACACCCGCGCGGGCCAGGGCCACAAGGACGACCCCGCCGACGTGGCCCGGCAGGCGGTCGACGGTCTGCTGAAGGGCGACGAGAAGGTCGTGGTGCGGTCGCTGCAGGCGCGTGGCCAGGCCGCCGCGGGTGCGCTGCTGAGCGACGGTGCCGGGGCAGCGCTGCAGGCACGGTTCGTCGAGCCGCGGGACGCCGAGCCCGCCGACGGGCGCTGAGACGCCGGGTCCGGGCCGTCCCGTCCACAGCCGGACGGGCCGTGCCCCGCCGTGCCGCCGACGGCTCGTAGGGTGGGGTGCGTGCTGCCGGACCCCGCCGTTCCCGAGACCCGTCGACGACGGTCGGAAGCCCCTCTCGACCCACCTCCCGGTGACGTCCCGGCGTGGGACGACGCGCCGGCCGAGCCGTGGTGGGACGACGCGCCCCCGCCGCCGGACGACGCGCCGCCGCCCGAGGCGTGGGACGAGGACCCGTGGGGCGCTCCCCCGCCCGCGTCCGGCCGCACGAGCGCGCGTCGCCCCGACGCGCCGCGCAGCAC
>JAEWEJ010000382.1 GCA_023389455.1 Actinomycetes bacterium
GTCCTGCACCGCGGTGCGCAACGGCAGGCCGGTGACCTGCGCACCCGGCAGGGCGGTCCCGGGGAACGTCACGGCGACCGCCGCGGCGCCGCGCGCCCCGAGCCGGTTGGCCAGGCCCGGGCGTGCGTTCTGCTCGTGCACCACCACCGGGATCCCGCGGCGCCGGGCCGCGAGGTACGCGGGCGTGGCCACGTAGCCGCCGAACCCGACGACGACCTGCGCGTCGATCGCGTCGATCGCGTCCTCGGCCGCGCGGACCGCGGCGCTCAGCCGGCCCGGCAGCCGCAGCCAGTCGACGGTGGGGCGACGGGGCAGGGGCACCCGCGGGACGACGGCGAGGTCGTAGCCGTGCTCCGGCACGAGGCGGGACTCCAGGCCCTCGGCGGTGCCGAGGACGGCGATGCGGCCGTGGGGGTGGCGCCGACGCAGCTCGTCGGCCACCGCCAGCAACGGGTTGACGTGCCCGGCGGTGCCCCCGCCCGCCAGCAGCACCGACGTCGCGTCAGCCACGGGTCCTCCCGATCACGGCGAGCGAACGGCGCACGACCGAGGGCCGCGCCGCCAGCGCCTCGGCGGCACCCGGCTCGCTGCGCGCGAACGACAGCACGAGCCCGAGCGCGGCCATGGTCATGATGAGCGCCGAACCGCCCGCCGAGACCAACGGCAGCGGCACCCCGATGACGGGGGCCAGGCCGATCACCACGGCGATGTTCACCGCGGCCTGACCGATCACCCACGCGAACACCGCCGCCGTCGTGATCTTGACGAACGGGTCGGGGTGCCGGCGCATGATGCGCACCATCGCGAACGCCAGCATGCCGAACAGACCGAGCACGAGCAGGGTGCCCACGAGACCGAGCTCCTCCCCCAGGATCGCGTAGATGAAGTCGTTGTGGGCGGCCGGGAGGTACGACCACTTCTCGGCGCTCTGCCCGAGGCCGACGCCGGTCACACCCCCCGTCGCCAGCCCGTAGCCCGCGTGCAGGCTCTGGTAGCACTCGTTGGCCACGTCGCACTCGTCCGAGAGCCACGACATGATCCGGTTGACGCGGTTGGGGCTGCCCAGCGTGAGCGCGGCGACACCCCCGGCGGCGAGCACGGCGGCGAAACCGAAGATCCGCAGCGGGACGCCCGCCACGAACATCGCCCCCGCGACGAGCAGGACCATGACCATGGCCGTCCCCAGGTCGTGCCCCAGCAGCACGACGCCGATCGCCAGGGCTGCGACCGGCACCACCGGCACCAGCGCGTGCTTCCACTCGCGCAGCAGCGGCAGCTTGCGCGCCAGGACGGCACCGATCCAGACCGCCAGCGCGACCTTGAGCACCTCGGACGGCTGCGCCATGAACCCCGGCAGCGCCACCCAGTTGCGGTTCCCGCCCTCACCGCGGCCCAGCGGCGTGAACACGAGCATCTGGAACGCCACGGCCGCGATCAGTGCGGGCCACGCGGCGCGCCGCACCACGCGCACGGGCAGGCGGGACATCACCAGCAGCACGGGCAGCCCGATGAGCGCGTAGCGCGCCTGGCTGAGGAACACGGCGTACGGCGAGTCGCCCGCCGCCAGGGACTCCACGCTCGAGCTGGACAGCACCATCACCAGCCCGACGGACACGAGCAGGAACGTCGACCCGAGCAGCACGTAGTAGCTCGTGACGGCCGAGTTCCAGGTGCCGAGGAACGGCGTGTCCCGGACCTCCGGCGTACCGCCGGGCGGCGTCACCACCCGGGTGGGCGCCGTGCGCGGGCGCGGCGGCGCCCCGGCGGTCACGGGCGACCGTCCGGCTGCCGCTCCTGCCCGGCGTCGCCCTCCAGCGCCTGCACGGCCGCGGCGAACGCGTCGCCGCGGGCGGCGTAGGACGTGAACTGGTCCATCGACGCGCAGGCGGGGGCGAGCAGGACCGTGACGGGCACGCCCTCGGGCGCGCCGGCCGCCAGCCGGCGCGCGCTGTGCACGGCGCGCGTCATCACCGGCTCAGTGTCACCGGCGCCCACCTCGATCACCGGGACATCCGGTGCGTGTCGGGCGAGGGCCTCGCGCAGCGGCGCCCGGTCCACCCCGATCAGGACGACCCCGCGCAGCCGGTCACGCCGGGTGCGGACGAGGTCGTCGAACTGCGCGCCCTTGGCCAGCCCGCCGGCGACCCAGACCACCGACCCGGGCTCGAACGCGGCCAGGGACGCCGACGCCGCGTGCGCGTTGGTCGCCTTCGAGTCGTCCACGAACGCCACGTCGTCGACGTGCCCCACCGTGACGATCCGGTGGGCCCCCGGCGCGAAGGCCCGCAGCCCGTCGCGCACCTGCGCGGGCTCCACACCGTGCGCGAGCGCCAGCGCCGCCGCGGCCAGAGCGTTGCGCACCACGTGGGGTGGGACGACCCCACCCGGCCCGGCGAGCTGCGCGAGGTCGGCCAGCGTGCCGAGCTCGGCGGCGTGCGTGTGGCGCAGCCGCGCGAAGCCGCGGTCGACCAGCACGTCCTCGACCAGCCCGACCTGCCCGACCGTCGGCATGCCGAGCGTGAAGCCGACGGCCACGCAGCCGTCGACCACGTCCGCCTCCCGCACGAGGTCCTCGGTCACGGGGTCGGACGCGTCGTACACGCAGGCCACCTGCGCCCGCTCGAAGATGCGCCCCTTGTCCGCGGCGTAGTCCGCCAGCGAGCCGTGCCAGTCCAGGTGGTCGGGGGCCACGTTCAGCACGGCCGCCGCCTGTGCCGACAGGGAGTACGTGTGGTGCAGCTGGAAGCTCGACAGCTCGACCGCCAGGACGTCGAGGGTAGGGTCCACGGCCGCGAGGACCACGGGCGTCCCGACGTTCCCGACGGCCAGGGTGCGGCGGCCGGCCGCGCGCAGGATCGACTCCAGCATGCCGACCGTCGTCGTCTTGCCGTTCGTGCCGGTCACGGCGAGCCAGGGTGCGGGCTGCCCGTCCCCGCCGTCGCGCGGCACGCGCACCTGCCACGCCAGCTCGACCTCGCTCCACACCGGGACGTCACCGTCGCGGGCGGCGGCGAGCAGCGGGTGCGCGGGCGGCAGACCGGGCGACGTCACGACGAGGTCGGCACCGGCCAGACCGTCGGCCACCAGGCCCGTTACGTCCGAGCGGTCCGCCTCGGGGGCGCGCTCGTCGAACGTCACGACCCGGGCACCGCGGTCCGCGAGGACCTGCGCCGCAGCGCGACCCGAGACACCGAGGCCGGCGACCAGGACCGTGCGTCCGTCGAATCGCGCGTCCACCTACTGCGCCACCCACTCCGTGTAGAAGATGCCGACCCCGAGCGTGACGAACAGGCCCGCGATGATCCAGAACCGGATGACGATCGTCACCTCGCCCCACCCCGACAGCTCGAAGTGGTGGTGCAGCGGCGCCATCTTGAACACGCGTCTGCCGGTCATCTTGAAGAACCCGATCTGGATGACGTCCGACAGGACGATCACCACGAAGAGACCGCCGATGATCGCGCCGAGGATCTCGGTGCGCGTGAGGATCGTCAGTGCCGCGAGCGCGCCGCCGAGGGCGAGGGAGCCCGTGTCGCCCATGAAGATCTTCGCCGGGCTCGCGTTCCACCACAGGAACCCGAAGAGCGCCCCGGTGATCGCTGCGGCGACCACCGCCAGGTCGAGCGGGTCGCGCGTCTCGTAGCACCGTGGGCCGGCCGTGAGGATCGACTGGCAGGACTGGTTGAACTGCCACACGCCGACCAGCACGTACGCCCCGAAGACGATCAGCGAGACGCCGGTCGCCAGGCCGTCGAGCCCGTCGGTGAGGTTCACCGCGTTCGACCACGCTGTGATGAGGAAGTTGGCCCAGATCACGAACAGCACGAGGCCGACCGTGGCACCGGCGAACGCGAGGTCCAGGCCCGTGTCGCGGATGAAGGAGATCCGCGTGGACGCGGGCGTGCGGAACTGGTCGTTGGGGAACTGCAGCGCCAGCACCGAGAAGACCACGCCGACGATGCCCTGCCCGACGACCTTCCACAACGGGCTGAGGCCGAGCGAGCGCTGCCGCGAGATCTTGATGAAGTCGTCGAGGAACCCGACGACGCCCAGGCCGGTCATGAGGAACAGCGCGAGCAGCGCCGACGCGCTGGGCGTCGTGCCCGTCAGCAGCAGGCCGAGCCCCCAGCCGAGCAGCGTCGCACCGATGATGACGACGCCGCCCATGGTGGGCGTGCCGCGCTTGGTGAAGTGCGCGGTCGGCCCGTCCTGCCGGATGAACTGCCCGTACTGGCGCTTGACGAGGAACCGGATGAACAGCGGCGTGCCGAGCAGCGCCACCAGCATCGAGATGCCACCGGAGAGCAGGACGGCCCTCATGCGACCGCCTCCACCAGCCGGTCGCCCAGCTGCCACAGCCCGGCGCCGTACGAGGACTTGACCAGCACGACGTCGCCGGGGCGCAGCTCGTCGGCCAGGAACGCGGCGGCGGCCTCGACGTCGTCGGCCAGCACGACCTCGTCACCCCACGACCCCTCGTGGTTCGCCCCGTCGCGGATCGCGCGCGCGCCCTCGCCGACGACCACGGTCAGGTCGATGTTCAGGCGCACCACCAGCCGGCCGATCGCGTCGTGCGCCGTGCGCGACTCGTCGCCGAGCTCGAGCATCTCGCCCAGGACCGCGACCGAGCGCCGCTGCCGCCCCGCGATCACCGCGAGGGCCTTGAGCGCCGCCCGCATCGAGTCGGGGTTGGCGTTGTACGAGTCGTCGACGACCGTCACGCCGTCGGCGCGCTCGACCACGTGCATACGGTGCGGCGACAGCGCGTCGGCGGCCGACAGCCCCGCGGCCACGTCGTCGAGGTCCAGGCCCACGGTGAGTGCCGCGGCAGCCGCGGCGACGGCGTTGTGCACGTGGTGCTCGCCGACCAGCCGCAGCACGACGTCGCGCACGTGCCGCTCGCCGCCGACCACGTGGACCAGCCGGAACGACGCCCGACCGAGCGCGTCGAGCCGGACGTCCTCGGCCCGCACCTCCGCGTCGGGCGCGGCGCCGAACAGCACGACGGGGCCCGGGGCCTGCGCCGCCATGGCGCGCACCCGCGGGTCGTCGCCGTTGAGGACCGCCGTGCCGCCGGGCACGAGGCCCGCGACGATCTCGGCCTTGGCACGCGCGACCGCGTCGATCCCCCCGCCGAAGCCGCCGAGGTGCGCATGGCCCACGACCAGGACCACGGCGACGTCCGGCGGCGCGATGTCGGTGAGGTACGTCAGGTGCCCGGGGCCGCTGGCGCCCATCTCGAGCACGAGGAAGCGCGTCTGCTCGTCGGCCCGCAGCACCGTCAGCGGCAGGCCGATCTCGTTGTTGAACGACCGGACCGGGGCGATCGTCGGCCCGGCGGCACCGCACAGCTGGGCGAGCAGGTCCTTGGTCGTCGTCTTGCCGACGGACCCGGTCACGCCGATGACGCGCAGGCCGCTGCCGCCGGGCTCGTCGGCCACGTCGCGCAGCCGGACCAGCACCTCGCGCGCCAGGTCCCCGAGCGCGCGCTCGACGTCCGGGACGACGACGCACGGCAGGCCGGGGAGCTCCCGGGCGGCGAGCACCAGGCCCGCCCCGGACGCCACCGCGCCCGCGGCGAAGTCGTGCCCGTCGACGCGCTCACCGGGGAGCGCGACGAACAGCCCACCGGGCAGCACCTCGCGGGAGTCGGTGACGACCGGCCCCGCGACGACGTGCTCGGGGGCCACGGAGGCCAGGGTGCCGCGTGTCGCGGCCGCGATCTCGGCCGCAGTGAGGGCGATCACGCGTGCTGCTCCCGGCGTTCGGCGCGAGCGGCGAGGAACACGTCACGGTCGTTGTAGCGGTGGAACACCCCGGCGATCTCCTGGGTCGGTTCGTGGCCCTTGCCCGTGACGATCACGGTGTCGTCCGGACCTGCCAGACGAAGGGCGTCGCGGATGGCCTGCGCACGGCTCGTGGCCTCGTGCACGTCGGCCAGGTCGGGGCGCACGTCGCGCACGCCCGCGAGGATGGCGGCCCGGATGGACGCGGGGTCCTCCGAGCGCGGGTTCTCGTCGGTGACGACCAGCACGTCGGCCAGGCGGGCACCGACCTGGCCCATGATCGGGCGCTTGCCACGGTCGCGGTCGCCGTCCGACCCGTACACCAGGACGAGCCGGCCGGGTGTGATGGGTCGCACCGCCTCGAGCGCGAGCTCCAGCGCGTCCGGCGTGTGCGCGTAGTCGACCAGGCACAGCGGCCAGCCGTCACCGCGCTCGATCACGCGCTCCATCCGACCGGGGATGGCGTGCGCGCCCGCGACCGCCTGCACGGCCGCGTCGAGCGGCACGCCCGCGGCGTGGGCCAGGACGATCGCCAGCGCCGCGTTGGACACGTTGACCAGCCCCGGCAGCGGGCTGTGGGCCTCGTGGCGTGCGCCGTCCGGCCCGCGCAGCACGAAGCGCGACCCGACGCCGTCGAGGCCGACGTCGGCCTCCACGACCGCCCAGTCCGCCCCGGCGGCCTGCGGTGCCCCGACGTGGGTGCTCACGGTCTGCACGGGGATGGCCGCCTCCTCGGCGAGCCGCTGCCCCCACGCGTCGTCGACGACGACGACGCCGCGGCGCGCCTGCTCCGGGGCGAACAACCGCGCCTTGTCGCGGAAGTAGCCCTCCATGTCGCCGTGGAAGTCCAGGTGGTCCCGCTGGAGGTTGGTGAACCCGACGACGTCGAACCGCACGCCGTGCACCCGCCCCAGCGCCAGCGCGTGGGACGAGACCTCGGTCGTCAGGGCCGTGGCGCCGCGCTCCAGCGCGAGGGCCATCAGCGACTGCAGGACGGGTGCCTCGACGGTCGTGCGAGGACTCTCGACCGCGTCGTCACCGATCCGCAGCTCGACCGTGCCGAGCACGGCGGTGACCGCGTGCCGGGCACGCAGCGCCGCGTCGACGAAGTACGTCGTCGTGGTCTTGCCGTTGGTGCCGGTGACGCCGACGGTCACGAGGCGCGCGGCCGGGTCACCGAGGGCCCACGCGGCAGCGGGCCCGGCGAGCGCACGGGGGTCGTCCGCGACGAGCACGGGCACGTCGGCGTCGGCCGGCACGCAGGCCGCGCCCTCCGCGTCGGTGAGGACCGCGACGGCCCCGCGGGCGAGGGCGTCGGCCACGAAGCGGGCACCGTGGACACGCAGGCCCGGCACCGCGACGAACACGTCGCCCGGCTGCACGTCGCCGCTCGAGACGGTGACGCCGGTGAAGGTCAGGCCCTGTGCGGGACGGTCGGTGCGCAGGCCGAGCTCGGCAACGAGGTCGTCGACCCTGCGGACCGGCGGGTGCTCGGGGCGCAGCCGGCCCAGGGGGGACGTCATGGGGAGGAATCTACCCCTCCGGCTCACTCCCACGTCGCCGGGAAGAGGCTCGCGGGTGCGCCCGAGGGCGCGATCCCGAGCTGCTGCAGTGCGTATCCCGTGACCGACGCGAAGACCGGTGCGGCGACGGCCCCGCCGTAGATGGAGGTGCGCGGGTTGTGCAGGACGACCGCCGTCACGACCTGCGGGTCGTCCACCGGGGCGACGCCGATGAAGGACGCCGTGTACCCGCTGGGGTTGAAGCGCTGGGCGGTGCCCGTCTTGCCGGCGACGCGGTAGCCGGGGATCACCGCGTTGCCACCCGTGCCCTCGTCGACGGCGCTCTCCATCATCGACAGCACCGTCTGCGCGGTCTGCGCCGAGACCACCTGCGTGCCGGCCGGCCGCTCGGCGGGCGTGAACTGCCCGTCCGGCGACGACGTCCCGGCGACCAGGCGCGGCGGGACGCGGACGCCGTCGTTGGCGATGGTCGCGAACACGCCTGCGGCCTGCAGCGCGTTGACGGCGACGGCCTGACCGAACAGCACCGCGTACTCGTCACGGCCGTGCCAGTCGTCGGGCGTGCGCAGCAGACCGGGCGACTCCCCCGGGATCTCGATGCCGGTACGCGCGCCGAAGCCGAACGCGGACAGGTACTGGTGGCGCTGGTCCTTCGACAGGCGCTCCCCGATGAGGACCGTGCCCACGTTGGACGACTCCGCGAAGATGCCCGTCGCGGTGAGCTTCTGCACCGGGTGGTCGTGCGAGTCCTTGATGGTCTCGCCGTGCGGCGTCGTCCAGCGGTCGGCGACCTCGAAGCGCTCGGTCGGACCCACCAGCCCGGTCTCCAGCGCCGCGGCCATGGTGACGACCTTGCTCGTGGAGCCGGGCTCGAAGACGTCGGAGACGCTCCTGGACAGTGCGGTGGTGGCCTGCGAGCCGGGCGCGTTCGGGTCGAACGGCGTGGACTCCGCCAGCGCGAGCACCTCACCGGTCGAGGGCCGCATGACCACCACGACGCCGCTCTCGGCACCGGTCTCGGCCACCTTGGAGCGCAGCTCCTCCTCGGCCTTCCACTGCAGGTCCGAGTCGATGGTGAGGCGCACCGTGCTCCCGTCGCGCGCCGGCGTCTGCTCGTTCTCCCCGCCGGGGATGGGCTGCCCGCCCTTGCCGCGCTCGTACCGCTCCTCGCCGGCGGTGCCGTGCAGGGCCTCGTCGAGGGCGAACTCCAGGCCCTGCAGCCCCTGGCCGTTGGAGTTGACGAAGCCGACGATGTTCCCGGCGACGGCGCCCTTGGGGTAGACCCGGTCGGCGACCTTCTCCACCCCCACGCCGTCGAGCCGCAGCGCCCGGATCTCGCGGGCGACGTCCGGCAGCACGTTGCGCGCCACGACGACGTACCCGCGGTCGCCGACCAGGCGCCCACCGAGCTCGGCCGCGTTCATGCCGAGCAGGGGCGCGAGGCGGGACGCGACACCGGCGGGCCCGTCGAGACCCTCCGTGGAGCCGCGCGCACGGTAGGTGGCGACCTGCTTCTGGTTGACGGTGACGTGGTACCGCTCCACGGACGTCGCCAGGACGACGCCGTTGACGTCCGTGATCTCCCCCCGGGCCCCGAGCACCTGGGCCGCCGTCATCCGCTTCTCCCGCGCCTCCTGCGCGAGCTCGGGTCCCATGACCACCTGGACGTGGACGAGCCGGGCCGCGAAGGTGACCATCACCAGGACGAGCACCGTGACGAGCGCGATCATGCGCGGACGCGACGCGACGACCGCGGGCTCGGTCCGCACGGGCGTGCGAGGGCCGGGACGACCGCCCGGCGTCCGCCGCGCGGCGGTGCCCGCGGCGT
>JAEWEJ010000399.1 GCA_023389455.1 Actinomycetes bacterium
CACCCGGACCGCGGCGGGCCGCAGCAGCCCGCGACGGTCGACCGGCAGGGGCAGCCACCACGCCGCCTGCGCCCCCTCCGCGCCGACGGGCCCGAGGCGTCCTGCGGTCGACAGCAGCGCACCCGCCCCGGCGAGCAGCAGGACCGCGACGAGCACCGGGAGGCTCAGCCCGCCGGGCTCGCGCACGGACGGCGCGGGCGGCAGCGAGTCGCCCAGCTGCTGCACGACGCCGAGCACGATGAGCACGGAGATCGCGACGCTCGTCACCGCGGTGTACACGTCCGTCAGCAGGGAGCCGACCGACGCCCCGGCCCGCGCCCGGGCGGCCTGCGCCGTGAAGCGACGGATCGACCGCGCCGAGGGCACCTCACCCAGCTCGAAGTCGCCGACCCGCGGGTCCTCGTCCTCGACGCCGTCGGTCCCGCCCGCGTGCGCGTCGACGTCGGTCACAGCGCGACCCGCGCGATGCGGTCCGCCGCCTCGGCGGGCGACAGGAGCCGGGACCGGTCGTCGGCCACGTGGACCGCCCGCGTGCAGACCGCGGCGACGAGGTCGGGGTCGTGCGTCGCGATGAGCACCGCGCCCCCCGCCTCCCGCTCCGCGCGCAGCCGGTCCGCCAGTCGCGCGCGCACGCGCTGGTCGAGCCGCTGCTCCGGCTCGTCGAGCACGAGCAGCGAGCGCGGGCGCGCGAAGCCGGCGGCCAGCAGCAGCCGGCGGCGCTGCCCGGAGGACAGCGAGACGGGGGTCGCCCGGGCGTGGTCCGCCAGCCCGAACTCCTCGAGCAGGTCCGCGACCTCCTCCTGGGCGTCGAGCACGCCGTGGCCGCGCGCCGTGAGGTACAGGTGCTCGGAGACCGTCAGGGCCGGGAAGTACGCGTCGTCGTCCAGCACGGAGGACACCTCGCGCCGGAACGACACCTCCCGCTCGTCGACGGGACGCCCCATGACCTCGACGCGGCCCGCGACCGGCTCGAGGAGACCGAGCACCGTCTTGAGGACCGTCGACTTGCCGGACCCGTTGCTGCCGACCAGCGCGAGCGCGTCGCCCGCGTCGAGCGTGAACGTCACCGGCGCGCACACGGGCGCCGCTCCGTAGCCGACCTGCAGATCACGCGCACGCACCACCGGAGCCATGCCGTCAGGGTAGTCAGCGCGGGGACCCGTCCGACGCCGCGCCCCGCGCGCGGCGGGGCGGTGCGGGTCACGCGCGGTCGAGGAACTCCTCGCGCTCGCCCGCCAGGGACGCGTGGATCGCGTCCTGCAGCGCGGGCCACGCGGCGAGGTCGGCGTCCTGCTCGACGAGGGCACGCGCGTCGGTCCGGGCCCGCGCGATGACGTCCGCGTCCCGGGTGGCGCGCAGGAGGCGCAACGAGCTGCCGCGCCCGTGCTGCGCGGCGCCGAGCACGTCGCCCTCGTGGCGCAGCTCCAGGTCCAGCGCGGCGAGCTCGAAGCCGTCGGTCGTGGCAGCCAGGGTCTCGAGACGGGTGTGCGCGTCGGTCCCGGGCTGCGCCGCGCTGACGAGCAGGCACAGCCCGGGGCGCGAGCCACGCCCGACACGACCACGCAGCTGGTGCAGCTGCGAGAGGCCGAACCGGTCGGCGTCGAGCACCACCATCACCGTGGCGTCGGGCACGTCGACGCCGACCTCGACGACCGTGGTGGACACGAGCACCGGCGCCTCCCCCGACGCGAAGGCCGCGAACGCCCGGTCCTTCTCGTCGGGGGCGAGCCGTCCGTGCAGCACGCCGATCCCGATGCCCGCCAGGTCGGGGCGGGCCCGCAGCTCCTCGGCCACGTCGAGCACCGCGCGCAGGGGCCTGCGCTCCCCGGGGGCCGGGGCGCCCACGGTCGGGTCCGCGTCGCGCACGAGGTCGGTGCCGTCCTCGTCGGCCGGGTCGCCCGCGGTGGCGTCGCCGTCGATCCGGGGGCACACGACGTACGCGCGCCCACCGCCCTCCACCTCCTCGCGCACGCGCTGCCAGGTGCGGTCGGTCCAGCGCGGGTTGTCCGCCGGCACGGTGTGCGTCGTGATGCCCTGACGGCCGGCGGGCACCTCGCTGAGCACGGACGTCTCGAGGTCCCCGAACACCGTCATGGCGACCGTGCGCGGGATGGGCGTCGCGGTCATGACGAGCGTGTGGGGGGTGCGTCCCGCCTTGGCGCGCAGCGCGTCACGCTGCTCCACGCCGAAGCGGTGCTGCTCGTCGACCACGACCAGCCCGAGGTCCGCGAACTGCACGTCCTGCGACAGCAGCGCGTGCGTGCCGACGACGATGCCGGCCGCACCGCTCGCGGCGTCCAGCATCGCCGCACGTCGTGCTGCCACCGGCAGCGAGCCGGTCAGCAGCGCGACACGGGTCGCCTGGCTCGCCCCGCCGAGGAACCCGCCCTCGGCGAGGTCGCCGAGCAGGCCGCGCAGCGTGCGGGCGTGCTGCGCCGCGAGGACCTCGGTGGGCGCGAGCAGCGCGGCCTGGCCACCGGCGTCGACGACCTGGAGCATCGCGCGCAGCGCCACGACGGTCTTCCCCGAGCCGACCTCGCCCTGCAGCAGCCGCTGCATGGGGCGCGGTGCCGCGAGCTCGCCCGCGACCTGCTCCCCGACCGTGCGCTGCCCGGCCGTGAGCGTGAACGGCAGCCGCTCGTCGAACGCGTCGAGCAGCCCGCCCTCGACGCGCGGACGGGCCACCGCCTCCTCGCGGGCCACGCGTGCCCGACGGCGCGCGAGCTCGGCCTGCAGCACGAGCGCCTCCTCGTAGCGCAGCCGCTGGCGGCCCCGCTGCCAGTCCGCCTCGTCCTGCGGGACGTGCACCAGGCGCAGCGCCTCCAGCAGCGTCGGCAGCGCGTCGCGCTCGCGCAGGTCGGCGGGCACCGGGTCGGGCACGTCCTGCTCGCGCAGCGGGTCGAGGACGGTGCGCACCGCCTGCGCCACCTTCCACGACTCGAACCCGGCGACCGCCGGGTAGACCGGGATCGGGCGGCCGGCCTCGAGCAGGGCCTCGTCCTCGTCCTGCGCGTCGTCGTCGGCCCCGAAGAGCCGGCACTCGGGGTGCATGAGCTGCAGCGTGTCCCGGTACAGCGACACCTCACCGGTGAACAGCCCGCGCCGGCCCGGCCGCAGCTGACCCTGGCGCCACTCGAGCTTCTTGACGTGCGAGGCGAAGAACGTCAGCTCGATGCGGCTGCGCCCGTCGGTGATGGTCGACTGCAGGAGGCCGCGCCCCTGGGCCGTGGGGCGCAGCGACGTGCGCACGACCTCGGCCACGAGGGTCACGTGCTCACCGACGAGCAGGCTCGCCATGTCCGTGAGCGTCCCGGGCTCGGCGTAGCGGCGGGGGTAGTGCCGCAGCAGGTCACCGGCCGTCTCCAGGCCGAGCTTGCCCAGCGCCTTGGCCGTGCGGGCGTTCAGCCGCGTCAGCGGCACGCTCAAGGGGTCCGCGGCGAGCACGTCAGTCCACCCCCACCCACCACGCGGGCCCGGCCGACGGCCCGGCGACCACGACCTCGAGCTGGGGGTGGGCCGCGGCCAGCGCGTCCTCGACGGCGCGGACCGCGTCCGCCCCCACCTCGCCGTGCACGAGCGTCACGCCCTGCGCACCGCGCACCTCCCCCAGCAGCTCCGCGACGACCGGCAGCACGGCGTCGG
>JAEWEJ010000403.1 GCA_023389455.1 Actinomycetes bacterium
CCAGGACCGCCTGAGCCTGGACCGCCTGAGTCGCGGGCGGGGGGCCGGGGGCCCCGCGCACGCGCGCTGTCAGGGCGTGACCTCGACGAGGCCCGACCACCCGGCCGCGCGGGCCGCGGCGGCGGCCAGCACCCCGGTGACCGTCGTGGGGCAGTGCAGGCGACCCGCCATCACGCCGGCGACGGCGTCGTCCAGCGGCACCCACACGGGCACGATCTCGGCCTCCTCCTCGCCGCGCACGTAGCGCTCGGCCTCCGGCACGGACGTGAGGTCCCGCGCCAGGAAGACGGTGATGCGCTCGTCCGAGCCGCCCGGGGAGCTGAAGAACTCCGCGAGCCGCCACCAGCGGCCGGCCACGAGGTCCGCCTCCTCGGCGAGCTCGCGTGCGGCCGCCGCGACGAGGTCCTCGTTCTCGACGTCGAGCAGACCCGCCGGCGGCTCCCACAGGACGTGCCGGACCGGGTGCCGGTACTGCGACAGCAGCAGCACCCGGTCCTCGTCGTCGAGCGCGATGACGGCCACCGCACCCGGGTGGTCGACGTACTCCCGCACGACGTCGCCGTCGTCGAGCCGCACGGTGTCGGACACGAGGTCCCACACCCGACCGTGGTGCAGCAGCCGGTGCTCCACGACGTCCCGCTCGCGCGGGACGTCGACGAGAGCGTCGTCGCTCACGCGCCGGCCCGCACGGCCAGCGCCGCGCCGACCAGGCCCGCGAACAGCGGGTGGGCCCGCGTGGGCCGGGACTTGAACTCGGGGTGCGCCTGGGTGGCGACGTAGTACGGGTGCTCCTCGCGCGGCAGCTCGACGAACTCCACGAGCGAGCGGTCGGGCGAGACTCCCGAGATCACCAGGCCGGCGGCCTCGAGCTTGTCGCGGTACGCGTTGTTGACCTCGTACCGGTGCCGGTGCCGCTCGGAGACGCGCTCGGTGCCGTACACCTCGGCGACGACCGACCCGGGCAGGAGCTTGGCGTCGTACGCGCCCAGGCGCATCGTGCCGCCGAGGTCGCCCTCGCCGCCGACGATGGCCAGCTGCTCGTCCATGGTCGCGATGACCGGGTGCGGCGAGTCGGGGTCGAACTCGGAGGACGACGCGCCCTCCAGGCCCGCGACGTTGCGCGCGTACTCGATGACCATGCACTGCAGACCGAGGCACAGGCCCAGCGTGGGCACCTTGCGCTCCCGCGCCCAGCGCAGCGCGCCGAGCTTGCCCTCGATGCCGCGCACGCCGAAGCCGCCCGGCACGAGGACGGCGTCCACGCCGCCGAGCGCCTCCTGCGCACCCTCGGGAGTACGGCAGTCGTCGGACGGCACCCAGCGGATCGTCACGCGCGCGTCGTGGTGGAAGCCACCGGCACGCAGCGCCTCCGTGACCGACAGGTACGCGTCGGGCAGGTCGATGTACTTGCCGACCAGAGCGACCTCGAGCTGGTGCGCCGGCGCGTGCACGCGGGTGAGCAGCGCGTCCCAGCCGCTCCAGTCGACGTCCCGGAACGGCAGGCCGAGCCGCTGCACGACGTACGCGTCGAGGCCCTCGGTGTGCAGCACGCGCGGGATGTCGTAGATGCTCGGCGCGTCCTTGGCGATCGCGACGCTGTCCACGTCGACGTCGCAGAACAGCGCGATCTTGCGCTTGATGGACTCCGGGACCTCACGGTCGGCCCGCAGCACGATCGCGTCGGGCTGGATGCCGATGCTGCGCAGCGCGGCGACGGAGTGCTGCGTCGGCTTGGTCTTCAGCTCGCCCGACGGCCCGATGTACGGCAGCAGCGAGACGTGCAGGAAGAACACGTTGTCGCGCCCGAGGTCGTGCCGCACCTGGCGCGCGGCCTCGAGGAACGGCTGCGACTCGATGTCGCCGACGGTGCCGCCGATCTCCGTGATGATCACGTCGACGTCGTCGGACGCCTGCGAGCGCATGCGCGTCTTGATCTCGTCGGTGATGTGCGGGATGACCTGCACCGTGTCACCGAGGTACTCCCCGCGTCGCTCCTTCGCGATGACGTTGGAGTAGACCTGGCCGGTGGTGACGTTGGCCGAGCCGACGAGGTCCACGTCGAGGAACCGCTCGTAGTGGCCCACGTCCAGGTCCGTCTCGGCGCCGTCCTCGGTGACGAAGACCTCACCGTGCTGGAACGGGTTCATGGTGCCCGGGTCCACGTTCAGGTACGGGTCGAGCTTCTGCATGGTGACCCGCAGGCCCCGCGAGCGCAGGAGTCGGCCCAGGCTGCTGGCCGTGAGGCCCTTGCCCAGGGAGGAGGCGACGCCTCCGGTGACGAAGATGTGCCGGGTCAGAGAATCCGACCGCCCGGAGAGTCGATGTGCGCGATCCATCACGGGCTTCCACCCTACCGGACGTCGGGCCCGCCTGCGTCGGACTCGCGCGGTGGGTGTGCCGTGCGGTCGGCGCAGGGGTGTGCCGACGCGGGTCAGCGTGCCGGCACGCCCGCGCTCTCGGCCCGCACGACACCGACGAGCGTGGACCGGTCGAGCAGCGCCACGCCGGACGCGACGAGGCCGGCGGCGACGACCGCACCGCCGGCGGCCGCGGCGGCGGCCGTCAGG
>JAEWEJ010000409.1 GCA_023389455.1 Actinomycetes bacterium
TGGCCGACGACCTGGCGGGCGCCACGGCGCTGGCGGACTGGCGGGCGCGCGTGCGGGCCGCGTGGCCGCGCGTGCGGGTCGTCGACGCGCGGACCGACGACGCTGCCGACCCGGCCCAGGTCGGCGACCTGCTGCGTGTCCGGGCCCGCGTGGACCTCGGCGACCTCACGCCCGACGACGTCCGTGTGCAGGTGGTGCACGGCCGCGTGGGCCCGGACGACGAGCTGCTGGAGCTGCACGTGGCGCCGCTGGAGCAGGTGGGCGACGACGGGGCCGACGACGAGGAGGTGGGCGACGACGGGGCCGACGGCGAGCGGGTGGGCGACGAGTGGGTGGGCGACGTGAAGCTCACGACCACGGGCCGGTTCGGCTGGACCGTCCGCGTCGTGCCGCACCACGAGGCGCTGACGTCCGTCGCAGCGACCGGGCTGGTGACCATCGCGGGCTGACGGCTCGTGACGCCACGGTGACCGGGACGGCGACGGGACGGCGGGGGGCCGGGCCCGCGGTCAGAGCGCGTCGACCAGCGCGCGACCCACGGTGCGGCCCGTGAACAGGCACCCGCCCAGGAAGGTGCCCTCCAGGGCGCGGTGCCCGTGGCTGCCCCCACCGCCGAAGCCGGCGGCCTCCCCGACGGCCCACAGGCCCGGCAGCACCTCGCCGTCGGGCCGCAGCACGCGGCCCTGCAGGTCCGTGGCGAGGCCGCCGAGGGTCTTGCGCGTCAGCACCGACAGGCGGATCGCGTACAGCGGACCGTGCTCCGGGTCCAGCAGGCGGTGCGGCGGGGCGACCCGGATCGCTCGGTCCACGACGTAGCGACGTGCCATCGCGGTGGCCGTCACCTGCAGGTCCTTGCCCAGCCCGGTCGCGACCTGTGCGTCGCGTGCCTCGATGGTGCGGGCCAGCGCGTGCGGGTCGATGCGCGAGGTGCCCGTCACGGCGTTCATCCCGGCCGCCAGCTCGGCGGGGCTCCCGGCCGCCACGAAGTCCGGCGACCGTTCGGCGAAGGCCTCGACCGGGCCCACCGCGCCGGACCGGACGCGCTGCAGCAGCAGGCGCACGTCACGGCCCGTCAGGTCGGGGTTCTGCTCCGACCCCGACAGCGCGAGCTCCTTGCCGAGGATGGTCCGGTCGAGGACGAACCAGGAGTGGTCGTCGCCCCGCGACGTGACGTGCGTGAGCGCGCCGTGGGAGTCGAAGCCGGGGAAGAGGGGCGGTGGCAGGCGGTGGCCGTCCGCGTCGAGCCACAGCGGGCTCGGGCCGGGCAGCAGGCGGATGCCGTGGGACGTCCAGACCGGCGAGTGGTCGGCGACCCCCTCCGGGTAGTGCCACATCCGGTCGGCGTGCGCGACGTGGGCGCCGGCCTCGCGCGCGGCGGCGATGCCCGAGCCGTCCACGTGGTCCGGGACGCCCGAGAGCAGGCGCTCGGGCAGCCGGCCGGCCGACGCCGGCCAGGTCGCGCGCACCAGGTCGAGGTTCGCGCCGATCCCGCCGCTCGCGACGACGACCGCGTCCGCCGTGACCTCGAACGGGCGCAGCACGTCGCGTGAGGACGGTGCGCCGCGCGGGGCGCGGTCGGGGACGAGGACGTCGCCGCGCACCCCGGTCACGCGACCGTCGGTCGTCGTCAGTGCCGTGACGCGGTGCCGGAAGCGCACCTCGACGCGGCCGTCCCGGTACGCGTCGAGCAGCGTGCGCACGAACGGCTCGAGCACTCCCGGCCCGGTGCCCCACGTGACGTGGAACCGGGGCACCGAGTTGCCGTGCCCGTCCGCCAGGTAGCCGCCGCGCTCCGCCCACTGCACCAGCGGGAACCAGCGCACGCCCAGGCGGTGCAGCCAGGGGCGCATCCCACCTGCCGCGAAGTCGACGAACGCCTCGGCCCACGCGCGGCCCCACCGGTCCGACCCGTCGGCGGCGAACGCGGCCGAGCCCAGCCAGTCGGCGAGCGCCAGGTCCGCGCTGTCACGCACCCCGAGGCGGCGCTGCTCCGGGGAGTCGACCAGGAACAACCCGCCGAAGGACCACCACGCCTGGCCGCCGAGGCCGGCGGGCGGCTCGGCGTCGAGCAGCAGGACGCGGCGTCCGGCGGCCAGCAGCTCGGTGGTCGTGACCAGGCCGGCGAGCCCGGCCCCGACGACCACGACGTCGTGGGGGTGCGTCATGGCCGCACGCTACCCGCCGGGGGCGCTCAGGGGCGGACGTAGACCCGCATGCTCAACGGCTCGACCGTCGTCGTGGTGCCGGCGGGCGGGTGCGCGCCGCGCGCGACGGCGTCCGTGGTCACCTCCGACGGCTCCTCCCACACCGAGTCCCACACCAGGGTCCAGGGGCGGTCGTCGTCACCGTCGACGAGGCGCACGTCGACCGCGTCGAGGGCGCCGTTGACGACGAGCAGCACCTGGTCGTCGTCGGGCAGGGGCGCGGCACGGGCCATCTGGAACGTGCGGATCGCCGGGTCGTGCCAGCGGGCGTGGTCGAACGGTGCGCCGTCGGCGCCGTACCAGCCGAGGTCCGGCGGGCCGCCCGGCACCCGCGGGCGCCCGGAGTAGAACGTCTGGGTGCGCAGCGCCGGGTGGTCCCGGCGCAGCGCGAGCAGGTGGCGGGTGGTCGCCAGCAGGTGCGCACGCCACGGCGACAGGTCCCAGGCGACCCAGGAGATCTCGTTGTCCTGGCAGTACGCGTTGTTGTTCCCGCGCTGCGTGCGGCCGATCTCGTCGCCGGCCGTGATCATGGGCGTGCCCGCGGCGAGCACGAGCGTGGCGAGCAGGTTCCGTATCGAGCGGCGTCGCAGCGGTGCGACGGCGGCGGCGGGGGAGTCCGGCTGGACGGGGCCCTCGACCCCGTGGTTCCAGGAGCGGTTGTCGTCGGAGCCGTCGCGGTTCTGCTCACCGTTGGCGGCGTTGTGCTTGTGCTCGTACGCGACCAGGTCGGCCATCGTGAAGCCGTCGTGGGCGGTCACGTAGTTCACCGACGCCCGCGGGCCGCGTGCCAGGGCCGGCGAGCCGCCACCGAACAGGTCGACGGAGCCCGACAGGCGCGTGGCGAGCTCGCGGACCCGGTCGCCCGGCAGCCCGTGCGCCGCGCGGCCCGGCTCGGCCAGCCAGAAGGAGCGCACGGCGTTGCGGAACCGGTCGTTCCACTCCGCGAACGGCGGCGGGAACTGCCCCGTCCGCCAGCCTCCCGGGCCGACGTCCCACGGCTCGGCGACCAGCTTGAGACCTTCGAGGTCCGGGTCGGTCGCCGCGGCGACGTACGTGGCGTGATCGGGCCGGAAGCCGTCGGTGCCACGGCCCAGGGTCACGGCCAGGTCGAAGCGGAACCCGTCGACGCCGACCGTCTGCGCCCAGTACCGCAGGGAGTTCAGCGTCATGTGGACCACGCCCGTGCGCCGGAAGTCCAGGGTGTTGCCGGTCCCCGTGACGTCGGCGAGCGTGGCCGGCACGGCGCCGCCGTGGGCGTAGTAGTAGGAGCTGTCGAGCCCGCGCCAGGAGAGGTGCTGACCGTCCGTGCCGCCCTCGCAGGTGTGGTTGTAGACGACGTCGAGCAGGACCTCGAGACCGGCCTCGTGCAGCGCGTGCACGGTCTGCCGTACCTCCGCCAGCACGGCCGCCGGGCCTGCGGCGCGTGCGGCGGCCGTCGCGTACGCGGCGTGCGGGGCGAAGAACCCGAGCGTCGAGTAGCCCCAGTAGTTGGTGAGCCCCTTGGCCACCAGGTGCGGCTCGGACGTGAACGCGTGGATCGGCAGCAGCTCGACCGCGGTGACCCCGAGGGAGACGAGGTGCTCGACCACGGCCGGGTGCGCCAGACCCGCGTAGGTGCCCCGCAGCTCCTCGGGGACGGCGGGGTGCAGGCGGGTCAGGCCCTTGGCGTGCGCCTCGTAGACGACCGTGCGCGACCACGGCGTCCAGGGCCGGTTGGCGGTCGGGTCCGGCCCGGGCAGCGCACGCGTGTCGACGACCACGCCGTGCGGCACGTGCCCGGCGGAGTCGCGGGGGTCGGGCGGGCCGTACGCGTCGCCGCGCAGGTCGTCACCGACGACGTGGCCGTAGGTCTCGGGGCCGTAGCCCAGCTCCCCGACCAGCCCTCGGGCGTAGGGGTCGACCAGGAGCTTCGCCGGGTTGTAGCGCAGGCCGTACGCGGGCTCCCAGGCGCCGTGCGCACGCAGGCCGTACCGCTGCCCCGGCCGCACCCCCGGTACCGAGGCGGTCCAGATCCCGAGCCGTGGGCCGGACAACGGCACCCGGCGCTCGGCGGGGGCGGTGAGCGGCCCGTCGAGCAGGCAGAGCTCGACGGCCGTCGCGTGGGGTGCGAGCACCGCGACGTCGATGCCGGCGTCCGTGACGTGGACGCCGAGGCGGTAGGGCCCGCGCCCGGGGCCGGTCGTCGTGGTGTCGGTCACCCGCACATCGTGCCAGCACGGGCCGACGTGCGTTCCCAGCAGGCGACACGACCCGGGGCGACGTGGCGACGGGAGGTAACGTTCGGGGGGTGAGGATCGTCGTCTGCGTGAAGTTCGTCCCCGACATCCAGTCCGACCGGCAGCTCGGTCCCGACGGGCGCATCGTGCGGGACGGCGGTGACGGCACCCTCAACGAGCTCGACGAGAACGCCGTCGAGGCCGCCCTGACGCTCGCCGAGGAGCACGACGGGCAGGTCGTCGTCCTGACGGTCGGCCCCGACGACGCCGTCGACGCGGTCCGCAAGGGCCTGCAGATGGGCGCGGACGAGGCCGTCCACGTGCTCGACGACGACATCGCCGGCTCCGACGCCGTCGGCACCGCCACGGTGCTCGCGGCCGCGGTGCGGCACCTGTCCGCCGACGCCCCGGTCGACGTCGTCCTCACCGGCATGGCGGGCCTCGACGGGCTGACCTCGCTGCTGCCGACGGCGCTGGCCGAGCTCCTCGACGTGGCCGCGCTGCCGCTCGCGTCCTCCCTCGTGGTCGACCCCGACGCGCGGACCGCGACGGTCACGCGACGCCTGGACCACGCCACCGAGACGCTCACCGCGGACCTGCCCGTCCTCGTGTCGGTGACCGACGGGATCAACGAGCCGCGGTACCCGAACTTCAAGGGGATCATGGCGGCCCGCAAGAAGCCCGTGACGACGCTGACGCTGGCCGACCTGGGCGTCGACCCCGCGGGCGTCGGGACGGTCGGTGCGCGCACCGAGGTGCTCGAGTCCGCGCCCCGCCCGCCGCGCGAGGACCGCGTCCTGGTCACCGACACCGGCGACGCCGGCACCCGGCTGGCCGCCTGGCTCGTCGAGCGCAAGCTCGTCTGACGCCGGCCCGCCCCACCCCCGTCACCCCGCACCACCCGGAGGACCCGCCGTGACCGCCACCCCCGTGCTCGTCCTGCTCGACCATGACCTCGACGGCACGCTGCGTCCGCCGGTGCGCGAGCTGCTGACCCTCGCCCGTGACCTCGCGGGGGAGGCCGGCGTGCAGGGCGTGTGGGCCGGCGGCGAGGACGTCGCCGCCGCGCTGCCCGTGCTCGGCGCGCAGGGCGTGGGCACCGTGCACCGGCTGGTCGCGGACGCGGACGTGCACCTGTCGGCGGTCCTGGCGGACGGGCTCGAGGCGGCTCTCGCGGCCTCCGGCGCGTCGACCCTGCTGCTGGTCTCCTCGTTCGAGAACAAGGAGGTCGCGGCCCGGCTCGCGGTGCGGACCGGTGCCGGTGTGGTGACCGACGTCGACGGCCTGACCGTCGAGGACGGGCGGGTCGTCGCGCACAAGACCGTGCTCGCCGGCACCTGGACCACGCGCTGTGCGGTGACGGCGCCGCGCGCCGTGGTCACGGTCAAGGCCAACTCGGTGACCGCGCAGGACGCACCCGTGCCCTCGACGCCCCAGGTCGTGGACCTGCCGGTGACCGTCCGGCCCGGGTCCACCCGGGTGCGGCTCGTCGAGCGCACCGAGACCGCGGGCTCCGACCGCCCGGACCTCGGCTCGGCGCACGTCGTCGTCGTCGGTGGCCGTGGCACGGAGGGTGACTTCTCGGCCGTCGAGGAGCTCGCCGACGTGCTCGGGGGCGCGGTCGGTGCGACCCGCGTCGCCACCGACGAGGGCTGGATCGGCCACGACGCGCAGATCGGCCAGACCGGTGTCACGGTGTCGCCGCGGCTCTACGTGGGCGCCGGGGTCTCCGGTGCCGTGCACCACCGGGGCGGCATGCAGGCGTCGGGGACGATCGTCGCGGTGAACAGCGACCCCGACGCACCCATCTTCGAGATCGCGGACTTCGGCGTCGTGGGCGACCTGTTCACGGTCCTGCCGCAGGCCGCCGCGGAGCTGCGCCGGCTGCAGGGCTGACCCGGCACCGGGCCCGCGCGCGCTCTCGGGCCGCGCGGGACCTCGGGCCACCCGGGCGGCGGCCGGAGGTCACGGCCGGTGGCCGGCGCGCCGGTCTCAGCTCAGGTCGCGCAGCCAGCGCAGGGTGGCCCCCGCCTGGGCGGCCTGGAACGTCCGCAGGTTCGGGATGCCGGCGGGCGACGGCTGCCCCGACGACCACGCGAAGTACCCGGCCAGGCCCGCCAGGGCGGCGCGCAGGTCGTCGACGCCCACGCCCTCGGCGGCACGGCTGCGCGCGAACAGTGTCGCGGGGTCACCGGCACCGCCCTGCAGCGCGACGCTCGGCAGCATGAACGCCAGGTCGATCCACGGGGCGCCGACGCTCGCGTGCGGCCAGTCGATGAGCCACACGCGGTCGTGGCCGTCCTCGATCATGAGGTTGTCCGCCCGCAGGTCGCCGTGCACGAGCGCGTCGCCCGCGCACACCCGCAGCGCGTCCTGCTCCCAGCGGACCAGGTCCGGCAGGTGCTCGAGCGCCCAGCGGCCCGGCTCGTCCACGAGGACGGCGACGCGCTCGCGCTCCTCGGGCGTCGCCCGCAGCATCGAGCGCCACCCGGTGAAGTCGTCGGCCAGCAGGTCGTCGGTGCGGGGCAGCTCGTGCCCGGGGACGGGCGTGCAGCACGCCAGGTCGTCGAGCGCGGAGAGCACCAGCTCGAGGTCGTCGGAGCGCCACGGCAGCTCGGGGGAGCGGCCGTGCACCGCGTCGAACCCGAGCAGCACCCAGTGGCCGTCGTCGTCCCACCAGCGCAGGGCGGGCGCGGGCACCTCGGGCGGCAGCGCCCGCGCCGCGCGGATCTCCGCGCGGGCGAGGTCGGGGGAGTGCGGGTTCTGGTCCGGGGACACCGCCTTGACGAAGACGGCGCGCCCGTCGGTGAGCTCCAGCACCGCGCAGAACCCGGGGGAGAACCCGCTGGTCGCGGACATCTCGGCCGTGACCCGGGCGCCGGCCAGGGTCTCGATGCGCTCGCGCACCGTCCGCGGCAGGTCGCGCCAGTCGAGCCGCTGCCCGCCGAAGGCCAGCGGCAGCGCCAGGACGTCGTCGGCACTCACGCACACATCCTGCCAGCATCCGGGCGCGGCGGGAGGCACCGCGCCCGCGCGGGTGCGTCGGGTGCGCCGCGGCAGGCGTCCCGGCGGCCGGCAGCACGTTCGTAGACTGTGGTCCGTGAGTGCACCCCGCCCCCGTGCGGTCTACCTCGACCACGCGGCGACCACGCCGATGCGCCCCACGGCGCTCGACGTGCTGCGGGGGGCGCTGGAGCACACCGGCAACCCGTCCTCCCTGCACACCGCGGGCCGCGCGGCGCGGCGCACCGTCGAGGAGGCGCGCGAGCAGGTCGCGGCGGCGCTGGGCGCGCGTCCCAGCGAGGTGGTCTGGACCGGCGGCGGCACCGAGGCCGACAACCTCGCCGTCAAGGGGCTGTTCTGGGCGCGGCGGACGCAGGACGCGCGTCGTCGCCGGGTCGTCGTCTCGGCCGTCGAGCACCACGCCGTCCTCGACCCGGCCTTCTGGCTCGCGGAGCACGCGGGCGCCGAGCTCGTCCTGCTGCCGGTGGACGGTGACGGCGTCGTCGACGTCGACGCGCTGCGGGCCGAGCTGGACGAGAACGGCGACGCCGTGGCGCTGGTCTCGGTCATGTGGGCGAACAACGAGGTCGGCGCCCTGCAGCCGCTCGACGACGTGGTCGCGGCCGCCCGTCGCCACGGCGTGCCCGTGCACGCCGACGCGGTCCAGGCGGTCGGGCAGGTGCCGGTCGACCTCGCGTCCTCGGGGCTCGACGCCCTGACGCTGAGCGGTCACAAGGTCGGCGGCCCGGGGTCCACCGGAGCCCTGCTGGTGCGCCGCGGCCTCGAGCTCACGCCGGTGCTGCACGGCGGCGGCCAGGAGCGGGGCATCCGCTCGGGCACGCTCGACGCCGCGCTGCTCTCGGCGTTCGCGGCGGCCGTCGCCGAGGCGGTCGACGAGCGCGCGGCGCACGCCGCCCGGGTCGGCGCACTGCGGGAC
>JAEWEJ010000037.1 GCA_023389455.1 Actinomycetes bacterium
GGTCCCGCCGCCCGGCGCCTGGCCCACGTCGAGCCGCCCGCCGACGGCCTCGGCGCGGGCGCGCATGCCACGCAGCCCCGTGCCCTCCGCGACGTCGGCCGGCATGCCGCAGCCGTCGTCGACGACCTCGAGGACCACCGTGCGGTCCGCCCGCGCCAGGTGCAGCGTCACGCGGGTGGCCCCCGCGTGGCGGCGGACGTTGGCCAGCGACTCCTGGGCGACGCGCAGCAGGACGACCTGCGCCTCCGGCCCGATCGCACCGGCGCCGTCCTCGCGCGTGCCGTCCTCGACCTCGACGTCCGCCCCGGTCTGCGCGCCGAACCGCGTCGCGATCCGGTGCAGGGCTCCGCCCAGGTCGCCGTCCCGCAGGTCCGGCGGGGCCCAGGCGGCGACCAGCGCGCGGGCCTCGGCGAGGTTGTCGCGGGCGACGTCCTCGATGCGGGCCAGCCCGTCCGCCGCGCGCTCGGTCCGTCCGCGTTCCAGCTCGACCGCCGCAGTCTGCGCGAGCATCACCACGGACGTGAAGCCCTGCGCCAGGGTGTCGTGGATCTCGGCCGCCAGGCGCTCGCGCTCCGCGACGGCGCCCGCCGCGTGGTGCGACGCCGCGAGCGCGTCCTGCGCGGCGCTCAGCTCCTCGAGGAGGTACGCACGCTCCTCGCTCTGCTCGGCGATCTGCGTGATCCACAGCCCGAGCACCACCGCGAACATCAGCGCCGTGCCGAACTGCGCGGCGATCTCCGTGATCTCCTGGCCCGTCGCCCCGACGCGCAGCACCGCCGCGACCGTGATGGCGACCGTCAGGGCCACGGCCCACACGACGCCGGCGGCGCGCGTGCGCGCGAAGAACCAGATCTGCGTGTACGCGAGGAAGAGGAGCACGGAGCCGATGTCCCCGCCGGCGACCTGCACGACCACGACGACGACGAGCACCGCCAGGTATGCGTCCGCGAGGCGCGCGCTCCCACGCCGCGCGGCACGCCGCCCGACCAGGACGTAGGCCAGCGCCAGCACCAGCATGGTGGCCACCGCCACGCGCGCCTCGGTGAACGCGTCGGTCTGGACCAGAACCGCCACCAGGTACACCGCCGACATCCCGACGAAGACCAGGTCGTACATCGCCAGCGTGCGCAGCCAGAACCCGTGCCGGTCCACCGGCCCGGGCTGCGCGTCCGGGGTGCTCATGGGCGCGACTCTGCCACGGGCCGGGTCGTCCGCCACGACGGTCGTCACCCGTCGTCCCGCCGGCGCCAGCGGAACGTCCGGACCCCGACGACCAGCCCGACGACGAGCCACGCGACCAGCACCGCGGCCGTCGCGGCGTGCTGCCACGATCCCGACGGCTCGAGCGCGGCGACCTCGTCGGGCAGGAACACCGAGCGCATGCCCTGTGCCATCCACTTCAGGGGGAAGACCGAGGCGAGCTGCTGCATCCACGTCGGCAGCTCGTTGAACTGGAAGAAGACGCCGGAGACGAACTGCAGCACCAGCACCACCGGGATCACGACGGGGCTGGCGGACCGTCCCGTGCGCGGCACCGACGAGTACGCCACCCCGCAGACCGACCCCGCCGCCGTGCCGAGCACGAACACCCACGTGAAGGTCCACCACCGCCCCGCCTCGGTCGGCAGCGGGACGTCGAACACGAGCGCGGCGACGCCGAGCAGCAGGGCCGTCTGGACGCCCGCCGTGACGAGCACCTGCCCCGTCTTGCCCAGGAAGTACGCGGTCGGGGGCAGCGGCGTGGACCGCAGCCGCTTGAGGGTGCCGTCGTCGCGCTCCGCGGCGATCGAGATCGCGAGGTTCTGGAAGCTCGACAGCATGACGCCGGTGGCGACCATCCCGGGCAGGAAGTACTGCGGGAAGTAGACCCCGGAGCCCGGGATCAGCTCGTCGTCGGACCCGAAGACGGTCGCGAAGATCGCGAGCATGAGGATCGGGTACGCGAACACGAAGACCACCGCGTCGCGCTCGCGGAAGAACACGCGGACCTCAAAGGCGGTGCGGGCCAGGGCCAGGCGCCCGACGCCGGGCAGCCGCGGGACGCTCCGCGCGGCGGCACGGGTGTGCGCGCCGGTGGGGGTCGTCGTCATCGTGCCGCCTCCTCGTCAGCCGCGCGGATCGCGTCGTCGCCGATGAGCCCGAGGTACACGTCCTCGAGCGTGGGCCGCAGCACCTGCAGCCCCGGGACCTCGCCGTCCGGGCGTCGCAGGTCCGCGGCGAGCCGCGCCACCAGCGCCGTCGGCGTGTCCGTCGCCTCCTCGTGCGTGGTGCCGTCGACGGTCCACCGCACGCGGGCGCGGCGTGCCCGGCGACCGCCCAGGTCGTCGGGGGCGCCTTCCGCGACGACGCGGCCGTGCGCGACGACGACCACGCGGTCGGCCAGCCGCTCCGCCTCCTCGAGGTAGTGCGTCGTCAGCAGGATCGTCGTGCCCTCGTCGCGCAAGGACTCCACGAGGTCCCAGAAGTCGTGCCGCGCCTGCGGGTCGAACCCCGTGGTGGGCTCGTCGAGGAACAGCAGCTCGGGGTCGCCCACGACACCGAGCGCCACGTCGAGCCGTCGCCGCTGTCCACCGGACAGGGCTCGGGTGCGGACCGCCGCCCTCTCGCGCAGCCCGACCGCGTCGATGACCCGCTCCGGGTCCCTGGGCGCCGGGTAGAACCCGGCCATGTGGTGCACGATCTCCCGGACCGTGACCTCCGCGAGGTCCTGGTTGTCCTGCAGGACGACGCCCAGGCGGGAACGCCAGGCGCGTCCCGCGGTCGCCGGGTCCTCCCCGAGGACCCGGACGTGCCCGGCGTCGGCGCGGCGGAAGCCCTCGAGGGTCTCGACCGTCGTCGTCTTGCCCGCACCGTTGGGGCCCAGGACCGCCACGATCTCGCCGTGCTCGACGCGCAGGTCGAGCCCGTCGACCGCGCGCTTCTCGCCGTACCGCTTGTGCAGGCCCTCGACCAGGACGGCCGGGGCGTTCGTCGTCGTCATGGTCCCAGCCTGCGCCGCCGGGCGGCCGTGGCGCGAGGACCGTACGGCCGTCCCCGGGGTCCACCGACCGGTGGACCCCGGGTCAGCAGATCAGACGGCCTCAGCAGATCAGACGGCCTCGGCCGGTCAGACGGCCTCGGCCGGTCAGACGGCCTCGGCCAGCAGGCGCTGGACCCGCGTGACGCCCTCGACCAGGTCGTCGTCGCCCAGGGCGTACGACAGCCGCAGGTACCCGCTGGGCCCGAACGCCTCGCCCGGCACCACGGCGACCTCGACCTCGTCGAGGATCAGCGAGGCGAGCTCGGCCGACGTGGTGGGCGTGACGCCGCGGATCGTGCGGCCCAGCAGGCCCTCGACGGACGGGTAGGCGTAGAAGGCGCCCTGCGGCGCGGGGCAGCGCACGCCGTCGATCGCCGAGAGCATCTCGACCATCGTGCGGCGTCGGCGGTCGAACGCCGCCCGCATCGCCTCGACGGCCGACAGGTCGCCGGTCAGGGCCGCGACCGCCGCCCGCTGCGAGACGTTGGCGACGTTGGACGTCAGGTGCGACTGCAGGTTGGTCGCGGCCTTGATGACGTCCGTGGGGCCGATCATCCAGCCCACGCGCCAACCGGTCATGGCGTAGGTCTTGGCGACGCCGTTGAGCACGATCGTCGTGTCGGCCAGCTCGGGCACCGCGCGGACGATCGGCGTGAACACGGCGTCGTCGTACGTGAGGTGCTCGTAGATCTCGTCGGTGATGACCCAGATGCCGTGCTCCAGCGCCCAGCGCCCGATCTCCTCGGTCTGCTCGGGGGAGTAGACCGCGCCGGTCGGGTTGGACGGCGAATTGAACAGCAGCGCCTTGGTGCGCGGCGTGCGCGCGGCCTCGAGCTGCTCGACCGTGACGAGGTAGCCCTGGTCGACGCCGGCGACGACCTCGACGGGGACGGCGCCCGTCAGCGCGATCGCCTCGGGGTAGGTCGTCCAGTACGGCGCGGGCAGCAGCACCTCGTCGCCCGGGTCGAGCACCGCCGCGAACGCCTGGAACACGGCCTGCTTGCCACCGTTCGTGACGAGCACGTCCGAGGGCTTCACCTCGTAGCCCGAGTCCCGCAGGGTCTTGGCCGCGATCGCCTCGCGCAGCACCGGCAGGCCGGCGGCGGGGGAGTACCGGTGGTTGGCCGGGTCCTGCGCGGCGCGCACGGCCGCCTCGACGATGTAGTCGGGCGTCGGGAAGTCGGGCTCGCCGGCGCCGAAGCCGATCACGGGCCGGCCCGCGGCCTTGAGGGCCTTGGCCTTCGCGTCGACCGCGAGCGTCGCGGACTCCGCGATCGCGGCGATGCGCGCGGAGACCCGCGCGCGGGTGGACGTCGTCGTCGGTGCGCTGTGCTGGCTCACCCGGACATCCTCGCAGAGGCCGCGGGTCGAGCGGCCACGGGATATCACGACGTGGTACGCCGAGGGCCCTGCGGCCGGACGCGGGTCCTCCGTCCGGGTGATCCGCAGGCGTGCCCGACCGTGCGCGGCGGGACGGCCGGCACCGGGTTCGACCGTTCGGCCCCGCGTCGCGTACAGTGGTCCACCGGCGGTTGACGCCCGCCATGATGAAGCACGCCTTCATGCCACGCCCGGTGCGAACCGGGTGCGGCCGGGGTCGCGCGACGTCGTGGTGGTCCAGGTCGCCGTAGGGCAGTGGCGCAATTGGTAGCGCAGCGGTCTCCAAAACCGCAGGTTGCAGGTTCGAGTCCTGTCTGCCCTGCGCACGCGGACCGACCCGGGCCTCGGGTTCTCCCGAGGCCAGGGTCGGCGTCGTGGGCAGGACCGCCGGTCGGTCCGGCGCGTCGCGTCGGCCTGTCCGTGCGTCCTTCGACCGCGGCGCCCGCCCGGGCACCGCAACGATGACGAGACAGGGGCCAGACGTGAGCGATACCGCTGCCGCCGCGGCGTCCGACGCCGAGGGCTCGGCCGCCCGCAGGAGCGAGCACGCGCCGCGTCGCGACGAGGACAAGCGTGGGTTCTTCGCGCGCATCGCCCTCTTCGTGCGCCAGGTCGTCGCCGAGCTCAAGAAGGTCGTCCGGCCCACCCGCCAGGAGCTCCTCACCTACACCAGCGTGGTGCTCGTGTTCGTCACCGTGGTCATGCTCTTCGTGACGTTGGTCGACCTGGGCATCGGACAGCTGACGTTCTGGATCTTCGGGTGACGGCGGTCGGCTGACGCCGGCCCCCACCCAGCCCGCGCGGGCCGAGCCGCGCACCGCCGGCGCGCGCCGGCCCACCATCGGAGAAAGCAGGTTGCACGTGTCGCAGGAGTCGCAGGAGCCCACGCCGGGCGCCCAGGCCGAGATCGAGGACGCGCTGTCGTCCGTCGAGGCCGTCGAGGCGACCGCGGGTGACGAGGTCGACGACACGGACGCCACCGACGTCGCTGTCGCCGACGACGCGCAGGACGACGCCGCGGCCGAGGACGACGCCCCGGCCGAGGACGACGCCGAGCAGGACGAGGTCGACCCCGACGAGGACCCGGTCGCCGCGTTCAAGGCCAAGCTGCGCCGCCTCCCGGGCGACTGGTTCGTGATCCACTCCTACGCGGGTTACGAGAACCGCGTGAAGGCGAACCTCGAGTCGCGCACGCAGAGCCTCAACATGGAGGACTACATCCACCAGGTGGAGGTCCCCATGGAGGAGGTCGTCGAGATCAAGAACGCGCAGCGCAAGGTCGTCAAGCGCGTCCGGATCCCCGGCTACGTCCTCGTCCGCATGGACCTCACCGACGAGTCGTGGGGCGCCGTGCGCCACACGCCCGGCGTGACCGGGTTCGTCGGCCACACGCACCAGCCGGTGCCGCTGACGCTCGACGAGGTCTTCTCGATGCTGGCACCCACGATCGAGGCGAAGACGCCCGCGCAGCAGTCCGCGAAGGCGACGAGCACGCCGGTCGAGGTCGACTTCACGGTCGGCGAGTCCGTCACCGTCACCGACGGCGGCCCGTTCGACACGCTGCCCGCGACGATCTCCGAGATCAACCCCGAGAACCAGAAGCTCAAGGTCCTCGTCTCGCTCTTCGGCCGGGAGACCCCGGTCGAGCTGTCCTTCAGCCAGGTCTCGAAGATCTGACCTGTCTGACCCGCCCCGCGCTGCGGGGCGATGCAACCGGGTCATCGCCCACGGCGTCGGCCCACGAACAGAACGGAAGGCACCATGCCCCCGAAGAAGAAGGTCACCGGCCTCATCAAGCTCCAGATCAACGCCGGTGCGGCCACCCCCGCGCCGCCGATCGGGCCCGCGCTCGGTCAGCACGGCGTCAACATCATGGAGTTCTGCAAGGCGTACAACGCGGCGACCGAGTCGCAGCGCGGCAACGTCATCCCCGTCGAGATCACGGTGTACGAGGACCGCTCGTTCACGTTCATCACGAAGACGCCGCCGGCCGCCGAGCTGATCAAGAAGGCCGCGGGCGTGGCCAAGGGCTCGCCGACGCCGCACACCGTCAAGGTGGCGACGCTGACGGCCGACCAGGTGCGCGAGATCGCCACCACCAAGCTCGAGGACCTCAACGCGAACGACCTGGACGCGGCGCAGAAGATCATCGCCGGGACCGCCCGTTCCATGGGGATCAAGGTCGAGGGCTGACCCAGCCCCCGCACGACACGTCCGCCGGTGCGACCTGCGCCGGCGGGCACGTGGCAGGGCCCGTGTGCGGCCCGCATGACCACGACTGCTGACGAAGGAGAACAGGCAGATGCCCAAGCACAGCAAGGCGTACCGCGCCGCCCTCGAGAAGATCGAGGACGGCCGCATCTACGCCCCCCTGGAGGCCGTGCGCCTCGCCAAGGAGACGTCGACCACCAAGTACGACGCGACCGTCGAGGTCGCCTTCCGTCTCGGTGTCGACCCCCGCAAGGCCGACCAGATGGTCCGTGGCACGGTCAACCTGCCCCACGGCACCGGCAAGACGGCCCGCGTCATCGTGTTCGCCACGGGTGAGCGTGCCGAGCAGGCCCGCGCGGCCGGCGCCGACGAGGTCGGCGGCGACGAGCTGATCGCCAAGGTCGCCGACGGCTGGACGGACTTCGACTCCGCCGTCGCCACGCCGGACCTCATGGGCAAGGTCGGACGCCTCGGCAAGGTCCTCGGGCCCCGCGGCCTCATGCCGAACCCGAAGACCGGCACCGTGACGATGGACGTGGCCAAGGCTGTGTCCGACATCAAGGGCGGCAAGATCGAGTTCCGTGTCGACCGGCACGCGAACCTGCACTTCATCATCGGCAAGACCTCCTTCTCGGAGACCGCGCTGGTGGAGAACTACGCCGCCGCGCTCGACGAGATCCTGCGTCTGAAGCCGTCCGCGTCGAAGGGCCGCTACATCAGCAAGGCGACCCTCTCGACCACGAACGGCCCCGGCATCCCGCTGGACCAGAGCAAGACGCGCAACCTCACGGAGGAGGACGCGGCCTGACGGTCGCGCCACCTGCGGCGACGGCCCGGCACCCGCGAGGGTGCCGGGCCGTCGTGCGTCCCGGGCGCCGGTCGGCGCCGGACCGCCGTCGTGCCCACCGCACGCGCGGCGGGGCCCGGTCCCCCCTGCGGACCGGGCCCCGCGCACGCGCCGGCGGACCGGCGCGTCAGCCCCTCACCAGGGCAGCCACTCGGTCACGCACGTGCCGTCCGCGCTCGTGCAGACGAGGCGTACCGGACCCTCGGTGCGGACGTGGAGGCGGAAGTACCCGACCTCGTCGGTGTCGACGCCCGCGATGTCACCGTCGGGACGGCGCAGGTCGACGTGGCCGGGCCGGGCGGGGATCAGCTGGCCCTCGACCATCCCGTCCGTGACCTCGACCTCGACCCCGACCCCGTCACCCTCGAAGACCAGGGTCCGCGACGGCTGACCGCTGCGGTCGCGGACGCCCGCCAGGCGCTCCTGGGTGGACGAGTCGTGCACCAGCGTCAGCAGCAGCAGGTCCGTCGCCAGCTCGTCCCGCAGGGCGAGCATGCCGCGGTGCGCGACGAACGCCGAGGACGCGGCGGCGGTCACGCGGTGCAGCGTCTCCTCCTCCGTGACGGCGCGCACCAGGTCGGCGGCGAGCGCGTCGTCGTCCTCCCACGCGTCGGCGGGACGCGGCTGGGGGAGGCTCGTGTCATCCGAGTGCCAGGACATCGCGGCCTCCTTCGGGTGCTGCGGCGCCGGACGGCGTCGCGAGGTAGGTGCGGATCGCCTCCGTCTGGCGGAGCCGGGCCAGCCCGCGCTGGCGGGTCGGGCCGATGGAGCCCACCGGCATGCCCAGGCGCGCGGAGACGTCCTGGTAGCTCGGTGGTGGGTCGCTGGACAGCAGCAGGAGCAGCTCCCGCTGGTGAGCGGGCAGCTCGGCCAGGGCGGCACGCAGGGCCGCGTGCCGCTCGTCGCGCAGGAGGTCGCGGTCCAGCTCGGTGTCGTCCTGGGCGTCGAGGCGCCCCGTCGTCGGGTCGACCGGGATCGACCGGCGCGAGAGGTTCGCCATCCGGATGCACTCGTGCCGGGTCGCGGTGGAGATCCAGCCCGGCAGCGCCTCAGGCTCGCGCAGGTCGCCCAGGTGCTCGAGCAGGTTGAGCCACACGGTCTGCGCGACGTCCTCGGCCTGCTGCGGGGTCAGACGGAACTGCCGGACGCGCGCCATCACGAGGTTGGCGTGCCGGCGCACGATCTCCGACCACGAGCCCTCGTCACCCGTGAGGGCACCTGCCACGAGCTGGGTGGCGGTGCGTTCGTCGTACGGTCCGCCCAGCTGTTGTCGGCTGCTCACGGCACGGCTCCTCCGCCTGTCGGGTGTGTCCCGAAGGCCATCATGACGCTCCGCGAGGCAGGTGCCCAGCACGTCAGGCTCCGGGCAGGATCTGCAGGGCCTTGCCGAAGCCCGCGACGGGCTTGCCGGCGGCCAGCAGGGCGTCGACGGCCTGCGGGCCGTTGACCCCGAGCTCGGTCATGGTGCGCGCGATCGCGCCTGCCACCTGCGGTGCGGCGAAGGAGGTGCCGACCCACGAGGCGAAGGCGTTCTCGCCGAACGTCCGACCCTCGCCGAAGGCGGGGTTCTGCCGGCCCTGGACGTACGTCGAGACGACGTCCTCGCCGACGGTCGAGACGTCCACCCACGAGCCGCGACTCGACCACGGGGTGGGACGCAGGTCGGCGGTCAGGCCACCGACCGCGAGGACACGGCCGAACGCCGCGGGCCACGTCGGCACCGCGTCCCCGTAGTTGCCCGCGGACGCCACGATCACGCTCGTGGTGCCACGCTCGTCCTCGAGGTCGCTGATGATGTCGAGCGCGGCCGCCAGGGGGATCGACGCCTCGTCGAAGAGCGTCTGCGTCCCCAGCGAGAGGTTGACGACGTCCGCGCCGTCGCGCACGGCACGGACCAGCGCGCACGCCACGTCCAGCTCGCACCCCGCACCACCGGGGCCGACGGCCCGGTAGACACGGATCTCGGCCCCGGGCGCCACGCGCGCGACCAGGCCGGCGACGAAGGTCCCGTGCCCCGCGTACACGTCGAGCCAGCCGTCCGCCGGCTCGGCGTCCAGCGGGTCGATGTTCGGCTCGTCGTGGTGGGTGACCGGGTCGTCGGTGGTGACGCGCGGGACCGACGCGAGCCACCCGTCGGTGCGCGGCTCGGCGGTGACGCCGGTGTCGATCACGGCGACGACGACACCCTCGCCGTACCGGGGACCGGCGTCGCGGTAGGTCGGGAAGTCGGCGACCCGCGGTGCGAACTCGCCCGAGTTGGGCTTCATGATCGGCCGACCGCCCAGGGGCGTCACGTACGACATCGACACGGCGTGCCCGCGGCCGCGCAGCGAGCGGACGAGCTCGGTGAGGTCGGCGGTCGGGCCGGGCGACGACTGCCGGAGCCGGACGACCCGGCCCTCGAGCTCGGGATGGCCCAGCGGCACCTCCGCGAGTCCTGCCTCGCCACCCTCCGCGCGGATGTCGTCCCAGGTCGTCGGGGTCGCGAGCACCTCGCCCACGAGCGGGAAGACGTCGGACCCGTGGTCGTTCTGCACGACGTCCAGCTCGGGTTCCTCACGGCGAGCCCACCCGGAGCGCAGGCGCTCGATGACGGCCAGCCTCCGACGCTGGACGTCGGTGTCGGCGTCGTGCGGGGAGAGCGCGCGCTCGAGCCCTCGCAGGTAGGCGGAGCGCTGCGCCGACCCGCGGGGCAGGGCTCCGACCATCGCAGCGGGCGCTGCGGCGCCCCGCGGACTGCGACCGGTGAGTCGTGCGTCGTAGTCGTCGGCGAACGGCCTGCCTGCGGGCCTGCCGGGGAATCGTGCCACGTCGGGTTCTCCTCGTCGTCGTGCGAGCCTCGTCACCCCGCAGGAGCGCCCAGGGTCCCGCCTGATACGTCCGGGTCCTAGGATCCCAGGGTGTCGCCAGTCGCCGAACCCGCGCCGTCCTCGCCGACGTCGTCCGCCGCGCTGCTGGCGGAGGCGCGGGGGCTCGAGGCCGCGCTCGACACCGACCCCGCGGGAGCCCGCGCGCGGGCGGCCCGGGTGGTCGAGGACGCTCGCTCGCGGCACGAGCCGGAGCCGCTGGTGTGGGCCCTGCGCGCGCTCGCGGTCCTCAGCCGGCACGAGGGTGACCCCGCGGGCGCGGTCGCGCTCCTGGACGAGGCGCTGGCGGTCGCCGGGCGTGCCGGCCTGACCACGGTCACCGCGTGGGCGCTGGCGAGCAGGTCGGTCGCGCACCTCGAGCTCGGGCGGACGGCCCGCGCGCGGTCGGACGCGTCGGCGGCGCTCCGGATCGTGGAGGAGCACCGCGCCCGCGTCGCCCCCTCCCGCGACGCCGCGACCCCCGTGCCCGGTGCAGGGCCGCACGACCGTGAGGGGCGCGATCCGGGGGTGGCCGGTCTGCACGCCCGGATCCAGCTCCAGCTCGCCGTCATGGACCACAACGCGGGGCGGCTCGTCGAGGCGGAGGCGCGGTACCGCTCGATCGCCCGCGACGTGCCGGGCAGCGCGGACGGGGTGCGCGCGGCGAACAACCTCGCGCTCGTGCTGGTGGCCCGTGCCGAGTACGCGGCCGCGCGGCGCTGGGCCGAGGTGGCCGTCGACGGGGCCGCCCGGCTGGGGCCGTCGCTGCGGTCGTGGCCCTACCTGACGCGGGCCCTGATCGAGGTCCAGACGGGGCGCCTGGCACACGGGCTGCGCGACCTGGAGCGTGCCGCGCTGGCCTCCGAGCAGGCGGGCCAGCCGCCGGGGGAGTACTACGTCGAGTACGCGGAGACGATGCGGGAGCTGCGGCTGATCCCGGAGGCCGTCGACGCGGGCCGGAAGGCCGTCGCCGAGCTCGTCGCGGGCGGGAACGAGCTCGTCGAGGTCGACGCCCGGATCTCGCTCGCCGAGTCGCTGCTGCTGCACGGGGACGCCGCGGGTGCGGCGGAGCAGGCGCTCGTCGCCCGCACCAGGGCACGGGCCCAGCGACGTCCGGGTGCGCACGACCGCGCCGTGCTCGTCGCCGTCCGCGCGCGGGCCCGTGGCGGCGTCGCGGGTC
>JAEWEJ010000050.1 GCA_023389455.1 Actinomycetes bacterium
ACCCGCACCCGCCGACCCGCACCCGCCGACCCGCGCCCGTCGACCCGCGCCCGTCGACCCGCACCCGCTGACCACGCCCGCCGACGCGGGCCCGCCCGACGCACCTCCCCGCGCCGGGGCCGTCGTAGGGTGGCGCCGTGCCCGAGGGTCATACCGTTCACCGCGTCGCACGCCAGCTCGAGCTGGACCTCGTCGGACGACGGCTCGCCGTCAGCTCGCCCCAGGGGCGGTTCGCCGCCGGGGCCGCCCGCCTCGACGGTCGCGTGATGACCGGCGCCGGCGCCGTCGGCAAGCAGCTGTTCTGCACGTTCGAGACCGCCGACGTGCTGCGTGTGCACCTGGGCCTGTACGGCGCGTGGGACCTCTACGGCGACGTCAGCCCGCTGGGCGACGGCGAGCAGGCCCGCGGCAGCCTCGGTGCGCCGCGGGTGCGGCCCGGCGCGCCCATGGACCCCCAGCCCTCCACGCGCCGCCTGCGCATGGGCGAGGACGAGTCGGAGCACGCCGCGGCCGACGACGCGTGGCCGCCGCCGCCGCTGGGCCAGGTGCGGGTGCGCCTCGACTCGGGCTCGGTCGTCGCCGACCTGCGCGGCCCGTCCGCGTGCGAGGTCCTGACCGCGGACGAGGCCGCGCTCGTGCGCGCCCGGCTGGGGCCCGACCCCCAGGACGTCGACGACCTGGACGCCGCGGGCGAGGTCGTGGTGGACCGGGTGACGCGGCGTGCCGTGCCCGTCGGGCAGCTGCTCATGGACCAGTCCGTGGTCGCCGGCATCGGGAACATCTACCGCGCGGAGCTGCTGTTCCGGGCGCGGCTGGACCCGTGGACCCCGGGGCGGCAGGTGCCGCCCGACGTCGTGCGGGCGATCTGGCAGGACTGGGCGCTGCTGCTGGCCGACGGCATCCGCGACGGCGTCATGCTGACCCGCGGGGACCTCGACGCCGAGGCCCGCGGCGCCGCGCGGCACGACCCGACGCTGCGGCACTGGGTCTACGGCCGGGCGGGTCTGCCGTGCCGGGTGTGCGGCACCCCCGTGGTCGTCGAGGAGATGGCGACCCGCAAGCTCTACCGGTGCCCGGTGTGCCAGGTCTGAGGGGTCAGCCCGCGTCGGGGGGTGGCGACGGCGGGGTCCGTTCGCCCACGGGCAGCGGCACGCCCAGCGTGTTGGCGCGCGTGGCCAGCGGGCACGACCAGGCCGGGTCGTACGCGCAGGACGGGTTGTACGCGAAGTTGAGGTCCACGACGAGCCGCCCGACCCGGTCGCACCCCAGGTCGGCCCCCTTGATCGTGTCGAGCACGTACCGCCCGCCGCCGTAGGTGCCGTTCCCGGCGAGCGCGTCACGCACCGGCAGGAAGAGGCCGCCGCCGTACCCCCGCAGCGACCAGAGGGTGAGCCGTCCCAGGTGCCCGGGGTCGACGGTGCCGACGCGCTCGAAGCCGACGAGGCCGTCCGTCGTGGTCGCCACGTCGAGGCGCTGCGGGCCCGCGGGCTCCACGCTGACCTCGAACCGGTAGGCCGGGTCGTAGGGCGCGATGTCGAGGCCCGCGAAGTCGGCGCGGGCGTCGGCGGTCAGCGGCGACGCGGGGTGGAAGGCGAAGAGCTCGTCGCGTTGCTGCACCCACACGGCGTGGGCGGCCGCCGGGTCCTCGACGGCGAGCGCACGGACCTCGGAGTACGTCTGCGCGACGCGCCGTCGCCAGTCCGCGACGTGGAGCGCGGCGGTGAGCGGGGTGGCGTCGTGCACCACCCCACCGTTGCAAGTCCGGGGCGGTCCCGCACGTCGAGCGGGGTCAGCGGCGACGGCCGGTGCGGCGAAGGTGCCGCACCTCGCGCAGCGCGAGGGCCGCGGCGACCGCGGCGGGCAGGAGCGCCACCGGCCGACCGCGCACGGCGGCGATCACGCACACGAGGACCAGGGCGCCGCACACGCCGACGAGGAGCGCGGACGCCCAGCGGTCGGCCAGGGTCCACGGGTGGGCGGTCCGTCGTCGCACGCGGTGACCGTACCGCCGCGGGTGTGGTGCGCGCTCCGCCCCCGAGGGCGCACCGGCCTGCCGTGCGAGGCTGGCGGCATGGATCTGCGCATCTTCACCGAACCCCAGCAGGGTGCCACGTACGACGACGTCCTCGCGGTCGCCCGCGCCACCGAGGACCTCGGCTTCGACGCCTTCTTCCGCTCCGACCACTACCTGACGATGGGCGGCGACGGCGTGCCCGGGCCGACGGACGCGTGGACGACCCTCGCGGGTCTCGCGCGCGAGACGAGCCGCATCCGGCTGGGGACGCTCGTGTCGTCCGCGACGTTCCGGTACCCCGGGGTCCTGGCGATCCAGGTCGCGCAGGTGGACCAGATGTCCGGCGGCCGCGTGGAGCTGGGCCTGGGTGCCGGCTGGTTCGCCGACGAGCACGCCGCGTACGGCATCCCGTTCCCGGCCAAGCGGTTCGGGCTGCTGACCGAGCAGCTCGAGATCGTCACGGGGCTGTGGGGCACGCCGGTCGGCGAGACCTTCTCGTTCGACGGCGAGCACTACACGCTCACGGACTCCCCGGCACTGCCCAAGCCGGTGCAACGCTCGCCGCTGGACCCCGCACGCGCCGGCGTGCCGGTGATCGTCGGGGGCGGTGGCCCGACGCGCACGCCGCGCCTGGCCGCGCGGTTCGCCGCGGAGTACAACCAGTCGTTCCCGGAGATCGCGTCGGTGCCCGGGCGCATCGCGCACATCCGCCAGGCGTGCGTCGAGGTCGGGCGGGACC
>JAEWEJ010000068.1 GCA_023389455.1 Actinomycetes bacterium
GGTGTCGCACCCGCCGCGCGCAGCGCGTCCGGGTCCACGTGCGCCAGCAGCCGCGCCAGCTCGCGCAGCGTGAAGGTGCGACGCACCGCGCCGGGGACGAGCGCGACGACCGCGGAGCGGTGCGCCCGCGTCAGCGCGAGCACGAGGTCGGCGTCCTGCACGAGGTCCGCCGTCAGCTGCCGGGCGGCGAACCCGCCGGCGGTGGCGCCGTCGGCGGCCATCAGGGGGACCATCGGCGCGGAGACCGGGTGACCCACGACGGCGTGCGTCCCCGCGGACGCGACCTGCACGTCGGTCCCCGTCAGGCGTGCCGCGAGCAGCCGCTCCACGGCGGGCGACCGGCAGATGTTGCCGGTGCAGACCGCGAGGACGCGGGCAGGCCGTGCGGTGGTCGTCACCTGGCGATGATGCCGCACGGCGCCGCCCGGGACCCGCGAGCGGGAACCGCACGGCGTGCGCGACCGTGACGCGGGTCGCGTCCGTCGCGGCGACACGGTGCGTGAGCGTCGGCCACCGCCGCCCTCCGAGCGGTCGACGGCGCGCTCGTGCCGGTGCACGGACGCGCGTCGTCGACGTCGTGCGTGCGCCCCCGGGCTCGCCCACCTGCTCGGTCGAGCAGGTGGGCGACACCAGCGCCGGCCATCCGGGAGCACTCGGTCGAACCGGGACGATCGACCCGCGGCAGTGGATGCACGGGCTCCGCAGGCGCGGGGGGCGAGGCGTCGCCGGGGCGGCGCCGGGGCGGCCCCGCCGCCTCGGCGAAGACGGCCGTGACCTGCGGTTCCGCTCGTCGCGTGTCCATGTCGTCGACCGCGGGCGCACACGTCGTGGAACGGCCCCCGGAGTGACATCTCCCTCTGTCACACTGCCGCCATGTCGACAACTCCTCCCCCCCAGGAGAAGGTCGACGACGCACCCGCGGCCCCCCGCAGCGCCGTCGACCGGTTCTTCAAGATCACGGAGCGTGGCTCCAGCATCGGTGCCGAGGTCCGCGGTGGCCTCGTCACCTTCTTCACGATGAGCTACATCATCGTCCTGAACCCGCTGATCATCGGGACGATCCCGGACAGCACGGGCGAGTTCCTCGGCGGTGGCGACAGCCCGAACCTGGCGATGATCGCCGCGGCGACCGCGCTGGTCGCCGGTGTCCTGTCGATCCTCATGGGCGTGATCGCGAACTTCCCCATCGCGCTCGCCGCCGGGCTCGGCCTGAACGCGGTCGTGGCGTACACCGTCGCCCAGCTGCCCGGCATGACGTGGGCGGACGCCATGGGCATCGTCGTGCTCGAGGGCATCGTCATCCTCGTCCTGGTGCTCACCGGATTCCGCGGCGCGGTCTTCCGCGCGGTCCCGCGCGAGCTGAAGGTCGCGATCGGTGTCGGTATCGGTCTGTTCATCGCCCTCATCGGCTTCGTGAACGCGGGCTTCGTGCGGCAGGGCCAGGGCACCCCGCTCGAGCTCGGGTCCGGCGGCTCGCTCGCCGGCTGGCCCGTGGCCGTCTTCGTCCTCGGCCTCGTCGCGGCCATCGTCCTCCTGGTGCGCAAGGTCCGCGGCGGCCTGCTCATCGCGGTCATCGGCACCACGGTGCTGGCCCTGGTCGTCGAGGCGATCGCGAAGGTCGGCGGCGCCGGCGCGGAGAACCCCGGCGGCTGGCACCAGAACGTCCCGGCCGTGCCCGAGTCGCTCGTCGACCTGCCCGACCTCTCGCTGATCGGCCAGTTCTCGCTGCTCGGCGCGGTCGGCAAGATCGGCGTCCTCGCCGTCGTCGTCCTCGTCTTCTCCATCCTGCTCGCGGACTTCTTCGACACGATGGGCACGATGGTCGCCGTCGGCCAGGAGGCCAAGCTGCTCGACGAGGACGGCAACCCGCCCCGCACCCAGCAGATCCTCGTGGTCGACTCGCTCGGCGCCGTGGCGGGTGGCATGGGCTCGGTGTCCTCCAACACCGCGTACGTCGAGTCGACGTCGGGTGTCGCCGACGGCGCCCGCACGGGCCTCGCGTCCGTCGTCACCGGCATCGCGTTCCTGCTCGCGACGTTCCTGTCGCCGCTGGTCGCCATGGTCCCGTCCGAGGCGGCCGCGCCCGTCCTCGTGGTCGTCGGGTTCCTCATGGTGTCCCAGGTCGCGGACCTCGACTGGAAGTCGCCGGAGGTCGCGATCCCCGCGTTCCTCACGCTCGCGCTCATGCCGTTCACGTACTCGATCAGCGTCGGCATCGGCGCGGGCTTCATCGCGTTCGTGGTCGTCAAGGTCGCGCTCGGCAAGGCCCGCAGCGTGCACCCGCTCATGTGGGGTGCCGCCGCGGCGTTCGTCGTCTACTTCGCGCTCGGTCCGATCCGGGACGTCCTGGGCGTCTGACCCACCCGCTCGACCCTCCACGGGCCGGGACCTCGCGCAGCGCGCGGGCTCCCGGCCCGTGGTGCGTCCGGGCCCGGACGGCGCAGGGCCCGGCCGGCGTCAGTGGTCGTCGCCCGCGGCCACGCGCTCCCGCCGACGCACCCGCAGGGCCAGGTCCAGGACGAGCACGCCGACGGCCGCCCCCAGCGTGTTCATCACGACGTCCTGCGCGGTGGGCACCCGGTCCGGCAGCACGGTCTGCACGGTCTCGATCGTCAGGGAGGTCGCCAGCGCGAGGAGCACCACCGCCCACCAGCGGTGCATGCCGAGCAGCAGCCCCACCAGCACGCCGAACGGCACGAACATCACGACGTTGGCGACGGCCTCGACCAGCGCGAACGGCAGCGGAAGCCCGCGCTCCGCCAGCCACCGCAGCACGGTGCGGACCGCGCCCAGCGACGGGTCGTGAGCCCGCCCGGGCGTCAGCGTGACCGCCGCCACCGCGGCCAGGTAGACGACGAGCAGCGGGGCGACGACGCGGCGGGGCGCGGGCGCGGTGGTGGGAGGCACGCGCCCCAGCATGCCGGGCACCCGCTCGAGCCGTTCTCCCCCTGGGCCCCGACCGTGCCCACTAGGATCGCCCGCACCACCCATCTCGGAAGCGGAGCACCCCGTGCGCATCTCGGTCATCGGCTGCGGCTACCTCGGCGCGGTGCACGCCGCGAGCATGGCGTCCCTGGGGCACGACGTCGTCGGCATCGACGTCGACGCCGACAAGATCGCCCGCCTCGCGGGTGGCACCGCGCCCTTCTACGAGCCCGGCCTGCCCGAGCTGCTCGCGGAGGTCTCCGCCACGGGTCGCCTGCGGTTCACCACGGACGCCGCGGAGGCCGCCGGTGCACGCGTGCACTTCCTGTGCGTCGGCACGCCCCAGAAGCACGGTGAGTTCCGTGCGGACCTGTCGTACGTCGAGGCCGCGTTCGAGGCCCTGCGGCCGCACCTGAGCCCGGGTGACGTCGTCGCGGGCAAGTCCACGGTCCCCGTCGGCACGGCCGAGGACCTCGCCGCCCGCCTGGCGGGCACCGGCGCGACGCTGGTGTGGAACCCGGAGTTCCTGCGCGAGGGCTTCGCCGTCCAGGACACGCTGCACCCCGACCGTCTGGTCTACGGCCTGCCGACGGACGACGACGGCGTCCCGACCGACGCCGGCGACGCTGCGCACGCGCTGCTCGACGAGGTCTACGCGGCGCCGCTGGCCGAGGGCACCCCGCTGGTGGTGACGGACTACGCGACCGCCCAGCTGGTCAAGGTCGCCGCCAACTCGTTCCTCGCCACCAAGATCTCCTTCATCAACGCGATGGCCGAGCTGTGCGAGGCCACCGGCGCGGACGTCACCCGCCTCGCCGACGCGATCGGGTACGACGCGCGCATCGGCCGCCGGTTCCTCAACGCCGGCCTCGGGTTCGGTGGCGGCTGCCTGCCCAAGGACATCCGGGCGTTCATGGCCCGCGCGGGGGAGCTGGGCGTCGACCAGGCGCTGTCCTTCCTGCGGGAGGTCGACTCCATCAACATGCGGCGCCGCGTCCGCATGGTCGACCTGGCGCGCGAGGTCTGCGCCGGGTCGATCGTCGGCAAGCGCGTCGCCGTGCTCGGTGCGGCGTTCAAGCCCGACAGCGACGACATCCGGGACTCCCCGGCGCTGTCCGTCGCCGCGCAGATGCAGCTGCAGGGCGCCCACGTCACGGTGACGGACCCGCAGGCGCTGGAGAACGCGCGCATCAAGTGGCCCGACCTCAAGTACGCGACGACCGCTCTCGAGGCCGTGCAGGACGCCGACGTCCTGGTGCTCGCCACCGAGTGGGACGAGTACCGCAACCTGGACCCCGAGGAGGTCGGCGCCGTGGTGGCGCGGCGCGCGGTGGTCGACGGGCGCAACGTGCTGGACCCGCGGGCCTGGCGTGCGGCGGGGTTCACGTACCGGGCGCTCGGCCGCCCGTGACGTCCCGGGCGCCCGCCCGCCCCTGACGTCCCCGACGCACCGAGCGGTCGGGCGTGGTCAGCCCGGGCCGTCGCCGACCAGCACGAGCGTGCAGACCGGTGCGTCGCCGTGACGGTCCGCCGGTGTCACGCCGTGTCCCGGGCCCAGTGCATCGCGACGTCGTACCGGTCCCAGCGCGGCGCGAGCGGGGTCCCCGCGTGCGTCGCGTTGGCCAGCAGCGCGGTCTGCCGCAGGGTCAGCCCCACCACGCGTGCGCGCTGCAGCAGCCGACCGCCGGGGGCCGGCGTGCGCGGTGACGGTGACGGCACCGGGCGGCGGTGCAGCCGCAGCGCGGTGCGGGTGGCGGTGAGGGCGGGGACGCCGTTGCGGGCCGCGTGCTCGAGGATCGCCGCGTGCACGGCGCGGTCCTCGACCTCGAGCACGGCGCCGCGCTCGAGGTAGGGGTCCATCAGCACGGCGTCGACCGGGAGCTCGTCGAACGCGGCCAGCGGCTCGCGGCCCGAGCCGTAGGACGTCAGGACGATGCGCCGCCCCTGGCTCCTCAGGTCGCGCAGGGCGTCCATGACGTCGTCGACGGTCGCCAGCCACGCCGAGACCCCGATCCAGACCCCGGGCGGGGACTGCTCCGCCAGCAGCTGCGCGAGGCTGCCGCGCGCGGGCCCCGTGCCGGACAGCACCGCGGAGGCGTCCCACAGCACCGGGCCCTCGGTGCGCGTCGCGGCCAGCACGTGGGGGATCGCGGCGTGCGCGGCGCGCGCCACGTCGACGTACCGGGTGGAGCGGGTGAGCGACAGCAGGCCCTCGGCGCGCTCCGCCCGCACGCCGTCGAGGGCGGCGGGGTGCAGCCGCACCTGCGTGCCGAACGGCTCCCCGGTGACCGCGTCCCACAGCGGGCGTCGGGACACCTCGCCGGCGGACCAGTGGTCCTGCGCCGGGAGCGTCCCGGCGGGCAGCACCAGCCGCTCGACGGCCCGCGCCGCGACGTCGGCGGAGGCGGCCGCCGGTCCCTGCGC
>JAEWEJ010000092.1 GCA_023389455.1 Actinomycetes bacterium
GCCAGGTCGTGCTCGACGTCGGCGACAGCCCGGTGCCGGTGACCTACCGGGCCGGTGACGCGCTCGCCGTGCACCCGGTGAACGCCGACGCGCTCGTGGCGGAGTGGCTGGCCGCCACGGACCTGGACGGTGCCGCGGAGGTGCTCGTGGGCGGACGCGCTCGCACCCTCGGCGACGCGCTGCGCACGGACCTGGACCTGACGCGGCCCGCCGCCGGCCTGCTGCGCTTCGTCGCCGACCGGTCCGCCGGCGACGACCTCGGCGCGCTGCTGCGCCCCGGCCGGGGCGACGCCCTGCGGCAGTGGCTCTGGGGTCGGCAGGTCGTCGACGTCGTCGCGGCGGCGGGGGCGCGCGCGTCGGCGCAGGACTGGGCCGACGCGCTGCCCCGGCTGCAGCCACGCCAGTACTCGATCTCCTCCAGCCCGCTGGTGGACCCGCACCGCATCGCGCTGACCGTCGGCATCGTGCGGTACACGGCGCCCGGTGGTGCGGCCCGCGCCGGTGCGTGCTCGGGGTACCTGGCGGACGCGCCCGTCGCCGCGGACGTCACGGTGCACGTCCAGCCCTCCCCGCACTTCCACCTGCCCGAGGACGGGTCGGTGCCGGTCGTGATGATCGGTCCGGGCACGGGCGTGGCGCCGTTCCTCGGCTTCCTGGCCGAGCGGCGCGCGCGACGCGACACCGGGGAGAGCTGGCTCTTCTTCGGCGAGCGGCACGAGGCCACCGACTTCTGGTACCGCGAGGAGCTCGACGCGCTGCGGTCCGAGGGCGTCCTGACGCGCCTGGACACCGCCTTCTCCCGGGACCAGCGCACGACCGTGTACGTGCAGGACCGGATGCACGAGCAGGGTGCCCGGCTGTGGTCGTGGCTCGAGCGGGGGGCGCACGTGTACGTGTGCGGGGACGCCGCGCGCATGGCCACCGACGTGGACCGGACGCTGCGCGAGGTCGTGGCGACGCACGGCGGGATGTCGCCCGACCGAGCGGCCGCGTACCTCACGGCGATGACGCGTTCCCGTCGGTACGTCCGCGACGTGTACTAGGCGTGCGAAAGGTGCGGCAGGCGTCGCGCGTCCGCCCGATCACATGGACGCCCGTGCAGGTCGAGCGTCCAGGAAATGCTCGCACGGGATTGTGCTGCCGCCCTGTGCGCGTTCTCGGGTGAGCGTAGGCGATCACTCAGAGCGAGTCGCCCCAGCGGTACCCGAGAAGGGCGAGCAGCACGGCCACCACGAGCACGCCGATACCGTAGGCGAGCGCGACGCCGTACTTCTTCTGCCGGACGAGCTGGACCAGCTCGTAGCTCGCGGTGCTGAACGTGGTGTAGCCGCCGAGGAATCCGGTGCCGACCGCGGCGCTCACGTCCGTCGAGGCCAGGTCCCCGGCGACCAGCCCGGTGAGGAACCCGAGGACGAACGAGCCGGTCAGGTTGATCACGGTGGTCGGCCACGGGAAGGCGGACGTGGTACGCGAGCGCACGAGCGCGTCGACGACGTACCGCGTGCAGGCGCCGATGCCACCGGCGACGACCACGAGCAGGAACAGGCCCGGCGTCATGACGTCCTCCCGGGGGCGGGGCTGGTGTCGGCGTGCCCCTCGATGCGCCGCAGCTCGTGCGCGTCGGGCTGGTGCGGGTGCAGCCGTGACCCGAGCGCGATCCCGGCGAGCGTCGCCAGGGCGCCCACCACGACCGTGCCCAGCGCGTACAGCACGGCCACGCCGCCCCGGGAGTGGTCGAGCAGGACCGCGGTGTCGGTGGCCAGGGAGCTGTAGGTGCTCAGGCCGCCGCAGAACCCGGTGCCGACGAGCAGCTTGAGTCGGCCCGCCAGCGGCGTGCCCGGCACGGCGCGGGCGACGCCCTCGTACAGGTAGCCGAGCACGAAGGCCGCGAGCAGGTTGACCAGCGGGATGACCACCGGGACCTCGTCGACCTCCGGCACGGCGAGCGAGAGCCCTTCGCGCGCGGCGACCCCGGCTGCGCCGCCGAGCAGCACGAGCCCGACCGCCGACCATCGCAGCGTGACGTGGCGGGGCGCCGCGTGCGGCGTGCCGCCGGCTGGAGGGGGAGCACTCCCCGGTGCCTGAGCCATGGGCGCCAGCGTAGGGCGAGAAAGGCCCCGGCGCGCCCGTTCACGGGCCGTCGCGCAAGCGAATCGATTCATTTGGCCACATGTCCAGGGATGATTGCGCCGAAGGGAAATCGATTCATTTGAGCAGGCGTCCGGAGAATGCCATCGGTGTTGTTCTCGGGATCGTCCGGACGAGTGTTCGGACCGTTCGCCGTCATCAGGTGGGCGTCCGCGTGCAAAAGTTGTCGGTAATGACCGCCGGTGTATGGTGGACAAGAGCGCAGGTCGGCTGCGCAGTTCTCTTCCGAAAGGTCGCCGCACCATGGATCTGACACCTCGCGAAAGGGAGAAGCTCTACGTGTACCAGGTGGCCCAGCTGGCCCGGCAACGCCGCGAGCGAGGCACCAAGCTGAACGTCAGCGAGGTCCAGGCGCTGGTCTCGGAGGCGATCATCGAGGGCGCGCGTGACGGCAAGTCCGTCGCGGAGTGCATGGAGCTCGGCAAGCACGTCGTCGCCGAGTCCGACTGCATGCCCGGGGTCCGGGAGCGGGTCTCGCTGCTGCAGGTCGAGGCGACGTTCCCCGACGGCAGCAAGCTGGTCTCCTGCCACGACCCCGTGTCGGCCTGAGCATGGCCGGCTCCCACGTCCGACCGGTGCTGGTCGGCGGGCACGAGAGCGCGCGGGGGGCCGACCTCGAGCGTCTCCGCGGTGCCCTGCCGGGCGCTGTGGTGCGCGCACCGGGCCGCTCGCTGCAGGACGCGGTGCGGGCGGGCCTCGCGGCCGGCCCGGGGCCCGTCGTCGTCCTGCCGATGACGTGGGGGCGCGACCCGGTCATGGTCGCCGACACCGCGCGCACGCTGCGCTGGCTCGCCGCGGGGTCCGGCAGGGGGCGGATCGCGCTGGCGGACCCGTTCGGGACGATCGACCACCTGGTGACGCTGCTGCGGGCCGCGGCGACGCGGACCGCCGCACGGCACCCGGGGGCGGGTCTCGTGCTCGCCGCACCCGGGGCCGACCCGTTCGACGACGCGGAGCTCCACCGGGTGGCGCACCTCGTCCGGACGTTCGGGACGGGGCTGGAGATCGGTGTCGCGTGCGTCGTCACCGACGCCGACCTCGCCCGTGCGGTCCACCGCGTGCGCCTGCTCGGCGCGCAGGACGTCGTGGTCGTCCCGGCCGGCTTCGCCGCCACGGCGCCCGCGGCGGACGCGCTCGACGGCGCCGCCTTCTTCGGCCCGTTGCTGTCGGACACCGCGCTCCTGCGGATCGTCCGCGAGCGCCTCGCTGCGGCGGAGCACGACCTGCAGCACGGCCACGACGGCATCGAGGACGGGCTCGAGGCCGACCACGGGCACGGCTACGCGCACTCGCACGCCGGCCTGGAGGGGGCCGGCCACGAGCACCCGCACGGGCACCCCCACCCGCACACCCACCCGCACCGCGTCGCACCGGTCGCTCCGGCGCCCGTTGCGCCCGCACCCGCCCGCGGCTGACGCGGACTCGAACCGACCACGGAACGTGGAGGAACCACCATGCTCGGCAGCCCGAAGTACCACCACAACGACCAGGACATCGAGATCAACGCGGGGCGCGAGAAGGTCACCCTGCTCGTGGCCAACACCGGCGACCGCGCCGTGCAGGTCGGCTCCCACTTCCACTTCTTCGAGGTGAACCGCGCCCTGAAGTTCGACCGCGCGCAGGCGTACGGGATGCACCTGGACATCCCGGCCGGCAACGGCGTCCGGATCGAGCCGGGCGACACCCGTGAGGTGACGCTCGTCGCGTACGGCGGTGGCCGCCGGGTCGTCGGGTTCAACAACCTCGTCGACGGGGGCCTCGACTCCCGCCAGACGCGCCTCGACGCGCTGCGTCGGCTCGCCGAGGGCGAGTTCGCCGACGGCACCCCGGAGCAGCCCGCAGCCGGCACGACGACGAAGGAGGGGGACAACTGATGGCGATCATCTCGCGCAAGCAGTACACCGACCTGTACGGCCCCACCGTCGGGGACAAGGTCCACCTGGCCGACTCGAACCTCGTGATCGAGATCGAGCACGACTTCAGCGAGGGGCACTACGGCGACGAGGTGGTCTACGGCGGCGGGAAGACCGCACGTGACGGCATGGCGGCCGACCCGCGCACCACCTCGGCGCAGGGCGTGCTGGACCTGGTCATCACCAACGCGATCATCCTCGACCCCGTGCTCGGCGTCCTCAAGGGCGACATCGGCGTCAAGGACGGCAAGATCGCCGGCATCGGCAAGGCCGGGAACCCCAACCTCCAGAACGGTGTCGACCCGCGCCTGGTCGTCGGCCCGGGCACCGAGCTCCTCGCCGGCGAGCACCTGATCGCGACCGCGGGCGGCATCGACGCGCACGTGCACTACATCTCGCCCCAGCAGGGGGACACCGCGATCTGCGGAGGCATCACCACGCTGTTCGGCGGCGGCACCGGCCCCACCGACGGCACGAACGGTGTCACCACCACACCCGGTGTCTGGAACCTGCACCGCATGCTCGAGGCGGCGGAGGACATGCCCGTCAGCATGGGCATCTACGGCAAGGGCAACGGCTCGCTGCGCCCGGCGCTGGAGGAGCAGATCGAGGCCGGGGCGGCCGCGCTGAAGGTCCACGAGGACTACGGGACGACCCCGGCGGCACTGAGCAACGCGCTGTCCGTGGCGGACGACTACGACGTCCAGATCACGGTGCACACGGACAGCCTCAACGAGGCGGGCTACGTCGAGGACACGATCTCCGCGATCGACGGCCGCACCATCCACACGTTCCACACCGAGGGTGCCGGTGGCGGCCACGCGCCGGACATCATGAAGCTCGCCGGGCACCCGAACGTGCTGCCGTCGTCGACGAACCCGACCCTGCCCTACACGGTCAACTCGGTCGACGAGCTGCTCGACATGGTGATGGTCTGCCACCACCTGTCGCACGACGTCCCCGAGGACGTCGCGTTCGCCGACTCCCGCGTGCGTGCCGAGACGATCTCGGCCGAGACGGTGCTGCACGACGAGGGCGTCATCTCGATGTTCTCGTCGGACTCCCAGGCGATGGGCCGGATCGGCGAGTCCTTCACGCGGGCGTTCCAGACGGCCCACCACAACAAGGACAAGCGCGGCAAGCTGCCGCAGGACGCCGAGGGCAACGACAACTTCCGCGTGCTGCGGTACCTCGCCAAGGTCACGATCAACCCGGCGATCACGTGCGGCATCTCCGACTACGTCGGCTCCCTCGAGGTCGGCAAGATCGCCGACATCGTGCTGTGGCCGGTCGGGTCGTTCGCGGCCAAGCCGAAGATGGTGCTCCAGGGCGGCTTGGTGAAGTGGGCGCTCATGGGCGAGCCGAACGCCTCGCTGCCGACGCCGCAGCCGGTGTTCTACCGGCCGATGTTCGGGTCGTTCGGCAGGGCGCAGCAGAGCACCCGGGTGACGTACATGTCGCAGGCGGCCGTCGAGGCCGGCGTCCCGGACAAGCTGGGGCTGGAGAGCACGGTGCTGCCGGTGCGCCGCACCCGCCAGCTCGGCAAGCAGCACATGGTGCGCAACGGCTCCCTGCCCGTCGTCGACGTCGACCCCGAGACCTACAAGGTGACGCTCGACGGGGAGCCGGCCCACATCGAGCCGGCGCAGACGCTGCCCATGACCCAGCTCTTCTTCCTGGCCTGAGGAGCACGGTGGCGACCGACATCCGGGCGCTGCTCATGAGCCTGCAGCTGTCCGACTCCGCGTTCCCGAGCGGCTTCTACACGATGTCGCACGGGCTCGAGGGGTTCAGCCAGGCGCGGCTGGTCGACCACGGGGGGGTGGTCGGCCTGCTGCGCGGGCTGCTGCTGCACGGGGTGGGCCCGGGCGACGCGACAGCGCTCGCCCGGGCCCACGAGGCCGCGGCCGCGGGCGACTGGGAGCAGGTGCACCGGGTCGACCGGCTGCTGTTCGCGTCGAAGCTCAACGCCGAGATGCGCCGGGCGTCCGTGCGCAGCGGGCACCAGCTGACCGACGTGGCGGGGGTGGCGGTCGGTGGTCCGGTGATCGGGCGGTGGGCGCAGGCGATCGCCGCGAAGGAGTCGCCGGGGTGCCAGCCGGTGGCCACCGCCGTGGTCTACGCGGCGACGGGGGTCGAGACGACCGCGGCGGTCGCGTCCGACCTCGCGGCGTTCGCGATGAGCGTGCTGGGGGCCGCGCTGCGCCTGCGGCTCGCGGACCACCGCGAGGTCCAGGTGGCGCTGCACGCGCTTGCCCCGGTGATCGAGCAGGCGGCCGGCGAGGCCGTGGGCCGTGACCTGGACGACATGGGGGGCTGCGTCCCCATGGCGGACGTGATGTCCGCACAGCACGAGCGTGCCGAGGCGCGCCTGTTCGCGAGCTGACGACGTGCCGGCGGATGCCGGAAGGACGGAGACGAGGATGAACGAGGACGTGCTGCGGGTCGGCATCGGTGGCCCGGTGGGCTCCGGCAAGACCGCACTGACCGAGGCGCTGGTGCCCCGGCTGATCGCCGTGGGCCGGCGCCCGGCCGTGATCACCAACGACATCTACACGCAGGAGGACGCGCACCACGTGCGGCGCGAGCTCGCCGGCGTGCTCGACCCCGAGCGCGTGGTCGGCGTCGAGACGGGCGCGTGCCCGCACACCGCGGTGCGTGACGACCCGACGATGAACCTGGCGGCCGGTGCCGAGATGCTCGAGCGCTTCCCGGACCTCGACACGCTGCTGTACGAGTCGGGAGGTGACAACCTCACGCTCACGTTCTCCCCGGCGCTCGTCGACGTCTTCGTCTTCGTGCTCGACACCTCGGAGGGCGAGAAGATGCCGCGCAAGCGGGGCCCGGGGATCACGGACTCCGACATCCTCGTCATCAACAAGATCGACATCGCGCAGTACGTCCGCACCGACCTGGGCGTCATGGAGTCCGACGCCTACCGGGTCCGCGACGGCAAGCCGGTCGTCCTGACGAACTCGCTCACGGGCGAGGGCGTCGACGTCCTGCAGGACCAGATCCTGGCCATGTGGGACGAGCGCAGCCGCGCGCTGGTGCCGTGAGCGCAGACCTCGCCGCCCAGCCGGCCACGCCCGCCGTCCCGACGCGCCCGCGGACGCGTCGGGACG
>JAEWEJ010000115.1 GCA_023389455.1 Actinomycetes bacterium
GCGCTGCGAGGCGTGCGCCGGGTCCGGCTCGTACGTGTCGAACGACTCGCGCGCGAAGTGCCGCGGCGGCACGAGCTCGGCCAGCAGGCGCGACGCGGGCACCCGCGGGTGCCGGGCCGTCAGGGAGTCCGTGCGTGGGCCCGGGGCGGCGGGCTCGGCGGTGGTCACGGTCGTCGAGGATACGTCCCACGTCCGGCGACGCACCGGCGGGGGTGGGGGCACGTCGGCGGGGTGCCACCGGGACGCGGGTCCTGGACACCTGTCCGCATGGCGAACGCGGATCTCGCGATCCGGACACACCCTCCCGATTCACCCGGACGCGTGTCACGCTCGTCCCGTGAACCTCCCCGGGAACCGCTGTCTGTGTCGGTGCTGTCGCGCCGCCGCGGTCCCGTGCGCCTGCTGTCCGCGGAACCGCTGACCAGCCCCGTTCCCCCCGACGGGTGCGTGGTCCGCGCCCGTCGTCCACGACCTTCGTCGTGCGCGGACGCGTGAGCACGCCCCCCAGCACCCCGGAGGTGGCGCCCCATGGCGCAGACCACGTCCCGCACGCCCCTCGCCCCGCCGGCCAAGCGCCCCGAGGGCCAGTGGGCGTTCGACCAGCGCGAGCCCCTGAACGCCAACGAGGCGCTCAAGCAGCAGGACGACGGCCTCAACGTGCGGCACCGCATCGAGACCGTCTACGCCCGCGAGGGCTTCGCCTCCATCCCCGGTGACGACCTGCGCGGTCGCATGCGGTGGTGGGGGCTGTACACGCAGCGGCGTCCCGGGATCGACGGTGGCCGGACGGCCACCCTCGAGCCGCACGAGCTCGAGGACGAGTACTTCATGCTCCGCGTCCGCTGCGACGGCGGGACACTCACCCTGCGCCAGCTGCGCACCGTCGCGGGCGTCTCCCAGGAGTTCGGTCGCGGCACGGCCGACATCACCGACCGGCAGAACGTCCAGCTCCACTGGATCCGCATCGAGGACGTCCCCGAGATCTGGCGGCGGCTCGAGGACGTCGGCCTCACCACGCAGGAGGCGTGCGGCGACGTCCCCCGCGTGATCCTCGGGTCGCCCGTCGCGGGCGTGGCCGCCGACGAGATCATCGACGGCACCCCGGCGATCGAGGCGATCCGGCAGCGCTACATCGGCGACCCCGCCTACTCCAACCTGCCGCGCAAGTTCAAGACCGCCGTCAGCGGGTCGCCCCACCACGACGTCGCGCACGAGATCAACGACGTCGCGTTCGTCGGCGTCGTCCACCCCGAGCTCGGCCCCGGCTTCGACCTGTGGGTCGGCGGGGCGCTGTCGACGAACCCGATGCTCGGCAAGCGGCTGGGCGCGTTCGTCACGCTCGAGCAGGTGCCCGACGTGTGGGCCGGGGTCGTGGGCATCTTCCGGGACTACGGCTACCGGCGGCTGCGCACCCGCGCCCGCCTGAAGTTCCTCCTGGCCGACTGGGGCCCCGAGCTCTTCCGTCAGGTGCTCGAGACCGAGTACCTGGGCCACGCGCTGCCCGACGGGCCCGCCCCGCCGCCCCCGCCGACGGGCAACCGCGACCACGTCGGGGTGCACCCGCAGAAGGACGGCCGGTTCTACGTGGGCGCCGCGCCGACCGTCGGCCGGGTGTCCGGCCCGATCCTCACCGCCCTGGCCGACCTGGTCGAGGAGGCGGGCTCCGACCGCGTCCAGCTCACGACCGAGCAGAAGCTCGTGGTGCTCGACGTCGAGCCTGCGCGCGTCGACGCGCTGGTCACGGGCCTCGAGGAGCTGGGCCTGCGCGTGCGGACGGCGTCGGCGTTCCGCCGCGGCACCATCGCGTGCACCGGGATCGAGTTCTGCAAGCTCGCGATCGTCGAGACAAAGGCACGGGCCGCGGCGCTCGTCGGCGAGCTCGAGCAGCGGCTGCCGACCTTCGACCAGCCGATCACCATCAACGTCAACGGCTGCCCGAACTCCTGCGCACGGATCCAGACCGCCGACATCGGCCTCAAGGGGGCGCTGGCGGGCGGCGAGGAGGGATACCAGGTCCACCTCGGCGGCGGGCTCGGGCTGACCAGCGGCCTCGGCACGACGCTGCGCGGCCTGCGTGTGCCCGCCTCGGACCTGCCGGACTACGTCGAGCGGGTCACACGGCGGTTCGACGAGCAGCGTGAGCCCGGCGAGCTCTTCGCCCAGTGGGTGCACCGCGCCGCCGAGGAGGACCTGCGGTGAGCGAGCAGGACTCCGGCCAGCGCGCCGTGCCGTACTACTGCCCGTTCTGCGCCGGCGAGGACCTGTGGCCGGCGGGCGAGACCCACGGTCACTGGGAGTGCCGCACCTGCGCGCGGGTGTTCGCGTTGCGGTTCGTCGGGCTGGTGAGCACCCGATGAGCACCGCGACGCGCCCGTCCGACCTCTCCCCCGACGCGCTGCGCGCCCTGGCGGAGCAGGCCGGGCGCGACCTGGAGGGCGCGCACCCGGCCGACGTGCTGCGGTGGGCGCGCGAGCACTTCGGCGACGACCTCGTCCTCGCGTCGTCGATGGGCGACGAGGTGCTCGTCGACATCGCCGCCGCCGCCGTGCCGGGCGTCGACGTCGTGTTCCTCGACACGGGCTACCACTTCGCGGAGACCATCGGCACGCGCGACTACTACGCCGACTTCACGGCGGTGAACGTGCGCACCGTGCTGCCGCTGCGCACGGTGGCCGAGCAGGACGCCGAGCACGGCCCGCGGCTGCACGACCGCGACCCGAACCTGTGCTGCGCGCTGCGCAAGGTGGAGCCGCTGGAGCGGGCGCTCGCGCCCTACACGGCGTGGGTCACCGGCATGCGCCGCGAGGACGCGCCGACCCGGACCGACATCGCGGTGGTCGGCTGGGACGCCCGCCGCGGCAAGGTCAAGCTCAACCCCCTCGCGGCGTGGACGCGCCAGGACGTCGACGCGTACGTCGCCGCCCACCACGTCGTCCTCAACCCGCTGCGGGAGCTCGGGTACACCTCCATCGGCTGCGCACCCTGCACCCGGGCGGTCGCGCCGGGCGAGGACCCGCGCGCCGGGCGCTGGGCAGGCACCAACAAGACGGAATGCGGGTTGCACACATGACGACGACGTTCCCCACCGGCGCCCCGACACGGGACACGGCGACCGGGCACCTCACCCAGCTGGACGCGCTGGAGTCCGAGGCCGTGCACGTGATGCGGGAGGTCGCGGGCGAGTTCGAGCGCCCGGTGCTGCTCTTCTCGGGCGGCAAGGACTCCATCGTCATGCTGCACCTGGCGCGCAAGGCGTTCTGGCCGGCGCCCGTGCCCTTCCCGGTCATGCACGTCGACACCGGGCACAACTTCCCCGAGGTGATCGAGTACCGGGACCGCACGGTGGCCCACCTGGGCCTGCGGCTCGTCGTCGCCAGCGTGCAGGACGCGATCGACGACGGTCGCGTCGTCGAGCGGCCCGGCGGCTCGCGCAACCCCCTGCAGACCGTGCCGCTGCTCGACGCGATCACCGCGCACCGGTTCGACGCGGTCTTCGGCGGCGGGCGCCGGGACGAGGAGAAGGCGCGCGCCAAGGAGCGGGTGTTCTCGCTGCGCGACGAGTTCGGCCAGTGGGACCCGCGCCGCCAGCGGCCCGAGCTGTGGGACCTGTACAACGGGCGCCACCGCCCCGGTGAGCACGTGCGCGTCTTCCCGCTGTCGAACTGGACCGAGCTCGACGTCTGGCGGTACGTGCAGCGCGAGGGCATCGAGCTGCCGGCGATCTACTTCAGCCACGAGCGCGACGTCTTCGCCCGCGACGGGATGTGGCTGACCGCCGGCAGCTGGGGCGGGCCGCGTCCCGACGAGACCGTCGAGCGGCGCCGGGTCCGGTACCGCACGGTCGGGGACATGAGCTGCACCGGCGCCGTCGACTCGACGGCCGCCGACGTCACGGACGTCATCGCCGAGGTCGCCGCGAGCCGGCTGACCGAACGCGGCGCGACCCGTGCGGACGACCGGGCCTCCGAGGCCGCCATGGAGGACCGCAAGCGCGAGGGGTACTTCTGATGGGCACGCACGCACCGACCGACCCGGCCGGCCCCACCGACCTCGACCCCCGCGACGGCGACCACGCGCGGCGGGACCTGCTGCGCCTGGCGACCGCGGGCTCCGTCGACGACGGCAAGAGCACCCTCATCGGGCGGCTGCTGTACGACACGAAGTCCGTGCTGGCCGACCAGCTCTCCGCGGTCGAGCGCGCCACCGCGGCGCGCGGCGGCGACGACGGGGCGGTCGACCTGGCTCTGCTCACCGACGGGCTGCGCGCCGAGCGGGAGCAGGGCATCACGATCGACGTGGCCTACCGGTACTTCTCGACCGCGCGGCGCGCCTTCGTGCTCGCGGACACCCCGGGGCACGTGCAGTACACGCGCAACATGGTGACCGGCGCGTCGACCGCCGAGCTGGCGATCGTGCTCGTCGACGCCCGCAAGGGGGTGCTCGAGCAGACGCGCCGCCACGCCGCCCTGACGGCGCTGCTCGGCGTCCCGCACGTCGTGCTCGCCGTCAACAAGATGGACCTGGTGGGCTTCGACGAGGGGACGTTCCGGTCGATCGCCGCGGAGTTCGCCGACCACGCGCGGGTCCTCGGGCTGCCCGAGGTGCACGCGGTGCCGCTGTCCGCGCTGGACGGTGACAACGTCGTGCGCCGGTCCGCCCGCACCAGGTGGTACGACGGGCCGACGCTCCTCGAGGTGCTGGAGGCGGTGCCCGTCGCGCGTGACGCGTCCGCCGAGCCGCTGCGGCTGCCCGTGCAGTACGTCATCCGGCCCCGCACGGCCGAGCACCCCGACTACCGCGGCTACGCGGGCAAGGTCGCGTCGGGCGTCGTCCGGGTGGGCGACGAGCTGCGGGTGCTGCCGTCCGGGCGGACGAGCCGCGTCGTGGGCCTCGACACGTTCGACGGGCCGCTCGACGCCGCGCACGCGCCGCGCTCGGTCACCGTGCTGCTCGCCGACGACCTCGACGTCGCCCGCGGCGACGTGCTCGTCCCCGCCGACGAGGACGTCACCGTCGGGCAGGACCTGGTCGGCACGGTGTGCTGGCTCACCGAGCGCCGCTCGGTGCCGGGCGCCCGTGTGCTGGTGCGGGTGGGGACACGGACCGTGCGCGGCCTCCTGCGGGACGTCGAGGCGCGCCTGGACGTCGACACCCTCACGGTCGAGCAGTGGGACGCGGTCGACACCCTGCACACGATCGACGCCACGGACACCTCGACGCAGGCCGCACCGCGGGCGCTCGGGCTCAACGCCATCGGGCGCGTGCGGCTGCGCCTGGCCGAGCCGGTCGTCCTCGACGACTACGCGTCCCACCGCCGCACCGGCGGCTTCCTGGTGGTCGACCCGGCGGACGGCTCGACGCTGGCCGCCGGGATGGTCGGGCCCAGCCTGCTCGACCGGCTGGCGCCGGCCCCCGAGGAGCGCGACGACGACCTGCTGGCCGGGGCGGGGATATGAGCCCGCGCCACCCGCTGCTGCTCGACGTGACCGGCCGGCGCGTCGTCGTCGTCGGCGGCGGGCCGGTGGCCGCGCGCCGCACCCGCGGGCTGCTCGCCGACGGTGCAGCCGTGCTGGTCGTCGCGCCCGCCGTCTGCGAGGACCTCGCCGACCTCGTGGCGGCCGGGGCGGTCGAGTGGCGGGCCCGGGAGTACGCGTCCGGGGACCTCGCCGGCGCGTGGCTCGTGCACACCGC